>JBEDEF010000483.1:0-7249 GCA_041175845.1 Verrucomicrobiota bacterium | reverse complement strand
CGGCCGCACCGGCCTTCGCCTCCCCGTCCTCAGCTTCGGCGCCGCCGCCCTCGGCGCCGAGTTCCGCCGCGTCACCCTCGACGAGGCCCTCGCCAGCGTGCGTACGGCGCTCGACTGCGGGCTCAACCTGATCGACACCTCGCCGTTCTACGGCCGGGGCATGAGCGAAGTGCTGCTGGGGATCGCGCTGCAAGGGGTGCCGCGCGACTCCTACCTGATATGCACCAAGCTGGGCCGCTACGACCTGGCGCACTTCGATTTCTCGGCCCAGCGAGTGGCGGAAAGCATCGACGTGAGTCTCCACCGGCTCGGTACCGACCATCTGGATATCGTGCTCTGCCACGACATCGAGTTCGTCCCGCTAAAGCAGATCGTTGAGGAGACCCTCCCGGCCCTGCGGCGGGCACGGGACGCCGGTAAGGTGCGGTGGATCGGCTTCAGCGGGTACCCGATGAAGATCTTCCGCGCGATCTTGGATCAGACGGACGTGGACTGCGTCCTCAGCTACAATCAGTGCACGCTGCAGAACACGCGGTTCCTTGAGGAGATGGTGCCGTACCTCGCGGCGCGGGGTATCGGGGCGATGAATGCGGGGCCGTTCTCGGCCCGTCTGCTGACCAACGCGCCGTTACCGGCCTGGCTGAAGGAGCCGGAGCCGGTGAAGGCAGCCGCGCGCCGGGCCGCCGCGGCGTGCGCGGCCCGCGGGGTGGATCTGGCCCAGCTGGCGCTCCAGTTCTCCTGCGCGCAGCCCGGCATCGCCACCACCGTGGCCGGGAGTGCGAACCCGGCCAACATCCGCCGCTGGGCGGAATGGCTGGCGCAACCGATCGACGCGGAACTCCTGCGCGAGGTACAGGCGATCTTCGCCCCGGTGAAAAACATCGGGCACCTTGAGGGGCTGCCGGAGAACAACTGACCGGGAGCGGCGCGACTTCGCCCGGCATCGCCGCGACTGGGGCTCAGGAGAGCGACCAGAGGGCGGCGGCGAGGGCGAGGCGGTACCAGGCGAAGGGCGCGAGGCCGTAACGCATCAAGCAAATGACCAGCAGCCGCAGGCAGGCCGCCGCGGTGACCGCCGCCACGGCGGCCCCGAGCAGGACATCTGACCAGCCGAAGAGGTCGATCATCGCCGCGCCTCCCTTGAGGGATTTGTAGAGGGAGGCAGCGCTCAGTGTGACGAATCCAAGGATAAAGCTGAACTCCGTCGCCCGGCGCGGGTCGAGGCCGGCGAAATAACCGGCGACGATGGTCATCATCGGCCGACTGGTGCCTGGGAGCAGGGCGGCGCATTGCAGCAATCCCACCCACATCGCGCCGGCCACGTTGAGCTCTTCCCGCTCGAGGCGGGTGCCGGCCAGGAGCTGGCGGCCGTACCAGTACTCGGCGTAGAACATCAGGAGCGCGCCGAGCACCAGCATCACGATCACCGTATCGACCGAGTAGAGGTGTTCGTCGATCCAGTCGTGGAACAGGTAGCCCAGGGCCGCGGACGGCACGAACGCGATCCCGACGCAGATGAGCAGGCGCAGGCCGGCTGGATCGCGGCCGCAGGCGCCGAGCGCCATCGACCAGAGCTGCCGCCAGTAGAGGAGGGCCACAGCGAAGAGCGCGCCGACCTGGATGATCACGATGTAGGTGTCGGTCGCCAGCTTCTGGGTCAGCAGTTGCCCCGGGCGGCCACCGTCGGGGAGCTGGTGCCAGACCGGCTCGCCGAGGGCGTTGAGCACCGGCTGCTGGGAATCGAGCCGCAGCACGCGCGAGGCGATGATCAGGTGCCCGGTGGAGGAGACGGGCAGGTACTCCGTAACCCCCTCAAGAAAACCGAGGAAGACCGCGTCGCGGGTGCGCAATCCGTAGACGGAGGCACCGGGCGGGAGGGTGAAAGCCGTAGGCCCGAAGGCCGCGGACGCGGGGGTGAAATCCGGGGCCTTGGCCGGCGGGGCCTCCGCGGCTGGGACGGACGCCGCGAAAAGGCGCAGCGACAGCAGCAGCAGCAGGGGCAAGAGGCGCACGCAGCAGGTGTTCCAAGGAACCGGACCGCTGGCAAAGGATTTTGCCGCGGGAAAGTGCGCCGGCGAATCCGTAAAACCACCCCATGCGCCAGGAGTGGAACTACCGATGACGGTCCGTGGGTTCTCTGCCACCCTTCCCTACCCTTGGCTGCCTTATGCTCCCCACCCTCCTGCTTCTCGCCCTCGCGCTGCTGGCCGCGGGCACCCTGGTCCTCGTCGGACGGCGTGCCCGGGCGCGACAGCAGGCCCGCCTCCCGGCGCGAGCGGAAGCGGAAGGTTCACGGGCGCCGCTGCCCACCGTAGTCCGGTGTCGGGCGTTGCCTAAGCCGCCGCCCCTGCCGGAGCGCCCGGCGGGACTCTTCACGCCGGAGCTCAACTTCTCGGGCCGCACCCGCCTGCAGCTCGATGCGCGTTTCGGCGAGCAGGTACAGGGCTGAACCAGACTCGCGGTTGCGGCCTAGCTCCGCCGAACACGCCCCCTGCCGGGCCCACGTCCCGTTCAGGCTTCCGGGAGCGGTTGCCCGCGGGTCTCCGGCAGGAACCACACCACCGCGATGCCAACAAGGAACAGCGTCGCAAGCAGGGAGACCGCGAGGCGCAGATCCATCCCGGGGAGCGACTTGAGCCAGCCGGAGAAAAGGAGCACGCCCGCGGCGAGAATGCGGCCCGCGTTGAAGCAGAAGCCGGTGCCGGAGGACCGCAGGTGGTGCGGGAAGAGCTCCGGGAAATAGACCGCGTAGCCCGCGTGGAGGCCGACGACGAAGAAGCCCATCAGCGGGAGCAGCGCGAGCAGCGTGGGATAGTCGCGGGGCAGGAAACAGACGACCGGCACCAGCAGGAACGCGGCGCAGTGGAAGAGCATGAACGCGCGCCGCCGGCCCAGCCGCAGGCACAGCGGGCCGAAGCTCAGCATGCCCAACCCCGCACCGGCGGTCTGGAGAATGCCGTAGGCGAACTTGGCCTTTTCCGCCGCCACCGCCAGCGCCGTGCCGGAGCGCAGCAGCATCTCGCGCGCGAGGTCCTGGCCCGCGACCGCAACGCCCCAGAACGTGCCCAGCCCGACCGCCGCTAGTAGCATCCCGAGGAACGCCCGCCCGGCCCAGCGCGGATTCAGCAGCAGGTCGCGGAAGCTCCCCAGCGCACGGCCGTCACCCGTGGCCGCGGCCGCGCGCGCCTGGCGCCACGATTCCGGCTCGTGCACGGCGGCGCGCACCCAGAGCACCAGCAGCGCCGGCAACACACCCAGCACATAGGCCCACCGCCACTCCGCGCCAACGGCGAGGCCCGCGAGCGCGGCGAGCCACGTCCCCAGCACGCTCGTCGAGTGGAAGATCCCGCCCGCGTGCGCCCGCGCCCGCGCGGGAAACACCTCGGAAACCAGCGCGGCCGCCACGGCCCACTCCCCGCCCACGCCCATCGCGACCAGGAAACGCAGCACTCCCACCTGCCAGAGCTCGGAGGCGAAATAGGTCAGTCCGCTGAAGACCGAGTACATCAGGATCGTGACGATCATCGCTGGCCGCCGACCCCAGACGTCACCCAGCCAGCCGAAGAGAATCCCGCCGAGTGTGCCCCCGGCGAGGAAGATGCCGAGGAAGATGTCGCCCCACTGGCTGATGGCCGCGGGTGTCGCGCCCGCCCCGAGGATGTCCTCCAGCATCTGGCGGCGCGTGAGGTTAAAAATTTGCCCCTCGAACGTATCGCAGATCCAACCCGCGGAGGCAATGGCGAGGACCAGCCATTGGTAGCGGGTGACGCCGCGCCACCAGGGGGCGGACAGGTTCTCGGGCGGGGTGCTCATCGGGGTGTCGCAGCCTGCGTGAGCCACCGGCGGCCGTTCAATCCTAACCCGCGTCGAACCCCAGCGACACGTGGCGCGGCTCCAGAAACGCCTCGAGGCCCTCGCTCCCCAACTCCCGACCCCAGCCGCTCTGCTTCACCCCGCCGAAGGGCGCATTGCTCGCGGTGGGGAGGCCGTGGTTGATCGCGACCATTCCGGCCTCGAGGACCTCACCCAGCCGCAGCGCGCGGCCGAGGTCACGGGTGAAGGCATAGGCGGCAAGTCCATAGGGTGTGGCGTTGGCGGCGGCCACGGCCTCCGCCTCCGTGTCGAACGGATTCACGTATGCCACCGGACCGAAGGTTTCCTCGCGCATCCCGAGCGCATCCGGTGGCACCCCGGTGAGCACCGTCGGGGCGAAATACGATCCGCCTCCGCCGGGCAGTCGTTCGCCGCCGCAGTGCAGCACCGCGCCGCGGGCGCGCGCGTCGGCCACGTGGGCCGCCACCAGCTCCGCGGCCGCGGGGTGAACCAGCGGGCCGACCTGCGTGGCCGGATCGAGGCCCGGCCCGACCCGCAAGGCGCGGACGGCCGCCGTGAAGTCGGCCAGGAAGCGGTCCCAGAGGCCGCGCTGCACGTAGATCCGGTTGGCCGCGATGCAGGACTGACCGCCGTTGCGGAACTTGGCCGTGAGCGCACCTGCCACCGCCCCGGGAAGGTCGGCGTCGTCGAACACCAGGAGCGGCGAATGCCCCCCGAGCTCGAGCGCCAGGGGCTTGAGGCCGGCTGCGGCCCCGGCAACCAGCCGGCGGCCGACTTCGGAGGAGCCGGTGAACGTGACCTTGCGGCAACGCGGGTTGGCGAGGAACTCACCGGCAATGGCCTCGGCAGGGCCGGCCACCACCTGGAACACGCCGGGCGGGACTCCAACCGCGTGCGCACACTCCGCGAGCCGCACGGCCGAGAGCGGCGTGGCGCTGGCAGGCTTGAGCAGCACGGGACAGCCGGCAGCAAGGGCGGGCGCGACCTTCCGCGCCGCAAGATGAAAGGGAAAGTTCCACGGGCTGATCGCGCCGACCACCCCGATCGGCACCCGCAGCACCAGTTGCCGCCGGTCCACCTCCTGTGGCGGGAGCACCCGGCCGTAGCCGCGCCGGGCCTCCTCGGCGAACCAGCGCAGGTGGTCGATCCCCAGCGCGACCTCCGCCCGGGCCTCGGCGAGGGGCTTGCCATTCTCCCGCGTGATCCCGGTGGCGATTTCCTCCGCCCGCCGCGCCACCTCGGCCGCCAGCGCGAGGAGCACGTCGCCCCGCGCCCGCGCCGGGACCCGCCGCCAGCCCGCGAACGCCGCCTCCGCGTCCGCCAGCGCCGTCGCCGTCAGCCCGGCATCCGCAGCGGACATCCGGGCGAACACTGTCCCCTCCGCCGGGTCACGCACCGGGAAGGAGGATTCCCGAACCACAAAGCGGCCGTTGAGGTAAAGCGGATGCGGGGTCACGGGATCAGGGGAAGAAGGTATGCTTCAGGCCGAGGACGAGGAGGAAGACGGCGACGCCGCGGCGCAGCGGGACGAGGGGAACCCGGAGCAGCAGGCGGGTACCGAGCAAAATCGCGAGCGCCATCGGCGCGAGCGTGAGGAGCAGGAGCGGCACCATCGGGGCTGTGTAGAGCCCGCCCGCGCCGATCAGGGCCACGCGGAGCAGGGCGCTGACGCCAAAGACCAGCTGCAGCGTGGCCACGATCTCCTCCTTCGACCACGGCTGGGCGTAGACGTAGGCAATCACGGGCGGACCGCCCATATTGAGCGCGCCACCGATGCTGCCGCCGAGGAAACCCGCGGGCAGACCGAGCCAGCCCGGCACGCGGGGCCGGGAGCGCGGATCGGCCAAGAGCTCGGCGGCGGCGAAACCCACGAGGACGATCCCCATCGTGCGGAGCAGCGGGGCCGGCTCGAGCTGCGCCAGCAGGTACACGCCGAAGGGCACGCCAGCGGCCGAGCCCACGATGAGGCTGCGCCCCCGCCGCCAGCACAGGTGCCGGCGCACCGCCCACAGCGTGAAGACGCAGGTGGCGAGGTTCAGCACCGCGACCACCACGGCCGCCTCCTTGATGGGCAGAAGCAGCGGCAGCAGCGCCATCGACACCAGGCCGAAGCCGAAGCCGGTGAGCCCCTGGGTAAACCCCGCGACGGTGAGGATCGCGAGCGAGAGCAGCAGCGTGGTCAGCGGCACGGGTGCGTCCTCCCGGGGAGGCGGCCCCCGCGACCGAGCCCGATCGGCGGGCAGGCAGGAAGGAGGACGCGCATCCCCGACGTTCCGCGTCCCCGGCGCGGGCAGGCAAGCGTGTTCTCCCCGCCTGCTGAGCCGGCGCGCGCCCGGCTCAGGACTTGGCGCGGGCGGCGGCGGCGAGCGCCGGGGCCTGGGCCTGGAGTTTCGCGCAGGCCTCGACGACCTGATCCAGCGCAGCGCGGCCCGCGAGAAGCACGGTCTGCGGGAGCGCGACGACGGAGGCGCAGGTCTCCCGGTTGCCGCGCAGTTCCTGGAAGCTTTCGCGGTAGGCCTTGAGCCGCGCCGCGGGGAAGAGCCGCTGGAACCCGCGCGAGGCGATCGCCTCGTCGAGCAGGCCGTCAAAATACTGCTCCTTGTAGACGCCGCTGCCGGGCACGCCCTCGGCGGCGAGCGCCCGCAGGAAGGCGTCGCGCGGCAGCCCGGCGAACGCGCGGGCATCATAGCGGACCGGATAGAGGTGATACACGCCGCGGCTCTCCGCCGGGACGCGTACCGGCGTGATCCCGGGGATCGTCCCGAGCCGCGCATTGAGGTAGTCCGCCGCCTCGCGCCGCCGCGCGGTCTCCGCGACCAGCTTCTCGATCTGCCGGAGCAGGAGGACGCCCTGGAACTGGGTGAGCCGGAAGTTGCTCCCGCGGGTGAAGCAGCCGTTGCCCTGGAACCGGCCCACGGAGCGGCCGCAGTTGTGGTAGGAGTTGCAGCGGTCGACGAGGTCCTCGTCCATCCCGGTGATCGCGCCGCCCTCGCCGGCGGGAATGTGCTTGGACTGCTGGAAACTGAAACAGCCGAGGTCCCCGAGGGTGCCGCACTTGCGGCCGCGGTACTCAGCCAGCCACGCCTGGCAGGCGTCCTCGAGCACCCGCAGGCCGCGCGCGCGGGCGAGGGCGTTGATCGGATCCATGTCGCAGGGCAGGCCGAAGATGTGCACCGGCACGATGGCGCGCGTGCGGTCGGTGATCCGGTCGGCGATCGAGGCGGGGTCGACGTTGAGGGTGGCCGGATCGGTGTCGGCGAGGACGGGGAGGGCCTTGTGGGCGAGGATCGCGTTGTAGGTCGCGACGAACGTGTACGGGGAGACGATGACCTCGTCGCCCGCGTCGATGCCAAGCACGTGGAGGGCCGTGATGAGCGCGGTCGTGCCGCTGGAGGTGGCGAGGCAGCGGCACGAC
>JBEDEF010000482.1:0-7835 GCA_041175845.1 Verrucomicrobiota bacterium | reverse complement strand
GGACCAGGAGCGCAGCGTCCGCGGACGCAATGGCCTGACCCTGTTGGCCGACGCCGCGTGGGCGACGGAGGCGGCGGCGCCCTGCGACTGCCTGCTCCTGCCCGGCGGACCCGCCGTGGCGCAACTCCGGCAGCATCCCGGCCTGCTCGCCCGGGTCCGGGTCCAAGATGAGACCCGCGGCTGGCTGGCGGCCATTTGTGCGGCTCCGACCGTGCTCTTGGATGCCGGCGTGCTCCGGCAACGGCGTTTCACCGCCCACCCCTCGGTGGCGGCGGAGTTGCCACGAGCGGAGTTAAGTCAGGCCGTGGTGGTGGACGGCCACCTGATCACCTCGCGCGGGGCCGGCACGGCGTTGGAATTCGGCCTGACGGTCGTCGCGCAGGTGATCTCCGCGGCGACCGCGGAAACGGTGCGGCGGGCCATCGCGACCTGAATTTATGCAGACCTTCGATTTCGCGGTGATCGGTGGGGGCAGCGCGGGCTTCAATGCGGCCCGACTCGCCGGTTCCTTGGGTCGGAAGACGGCCCTGATCGACGGCGCGGAGGAACTGGGGGGGCTGTGCATCCTGAAGGGCTGCATGCCGTCGAAGACCCTGCTCTACGCGGCCGAGGTGCTGCACCTGGCGCGCTCGGCGGGCAGGTTCGGCTTGAAAGTGGCCTCGGCGCGGGCGGACATGCGGGCGGTCGCCAGCCGCAAACGCCGGATCATCGCCGACTTCGCCTCGTACCGCCAGCAGGCGATGGCCAAGGGTCCCTTCACTCTGATCCGGGCCCACGCCCGGTTTCTCGATCCGCACACCCTCGCCCTTTCAAATGGCCGGAAGGTGCGCGCCCGGCAGTTCCTGATCGCCACAGGTTCCAAGGTGGCAGTGCCCCCGGTGGAGGGCCTTGCCGAATCCACCTGCTGGACCAGCGACGATGTTCTCGACCTAGATTTCCTGCCGCGCCGGGTGATCGTGCTCGGAGGCGGCGTCGTAGCCTGCGAGTTGGCGCAGCTCCTGTCCCGCCTCGGCTCGCGCGTCACCCTGCTCCAGCGGAGCCAACAGATCCTGCGGGACCATTCCCCGGAAGCGGCCGGGGCGGTGACGGCGGCTTTGCGGGAGGAGGGATTGGAAGTGATCACTGGCACCCAGCTGCAGCGCGTGAAGCGGACGGCGCGCGGCTACGCGGTCGAATACTTGCACAAAGGGCGCACTCAGCGCCGCAGCGCCCCTCATCTGGTCAACGCCCTCGGTCGGGAACCGAACACGGCGACGCTCGATTTAGGCGCGGCCGGCGTGCGCGTGCTGCCCGGAGGGCGGGTCGAGACGAACCGCTGGCAGCAGACCTCCCAGCCGCACATCTATGCCGGGGGCGATTGCAGTGGGCCGGCCGAAATCGTGCACGTGGCGATCCAGCAGGGCGAGTTGGCGGCCCGCCATGCGGCTGGGCTCCGGGGGCTCAAGCCTATCGATTATGGGCTGCTCCTGAACGTCGTCTTCACCGACCCTCAGGTGGCGACGCTGGGCCGGCTGGAACGCGACCTGCAGGCTGAAGGGGTGCCCTACCTTGCCGCCAGCTATCCCTTCAATGATCACGGGAAATCGATGCTGATGGAGGCCCTGCACGGGCACGTGAAGGTGCTGGCCGAACCCCGCCGCGGGCGCTTGCTGGGCGTGGAGATTGTCGGCCCCTCCGCAGGGGAACTGATCCACGCCTTCACCGGCCCCTTGGTCCTGCGGGCCACGGCGGCGGACCTCCTGCGGGCCCCGTGGTACCACCCCACCCTCGCGGAGATCCTGACCTATCCGCTGGAGGAGATCGTGGAAAAGCTGCGCCGCTGAACCGCTTCAGGCGGCCAGCCGTAGGAGATCGGCGAGGTCGACCCGCCGTTCGTAGAGCGCCTTGCCGACGATCACCCCGTCCAGCCGTGGCTGGCGGCGCGCCAATTCCGCGAGGGCGATCACATCCTCGCGGCGGCTGACCCCGCCGCTCGCGATCACCCCATAGGACCCGGCCCCGAGCATTGCCTCCTGCGCCGGGAGGTTCGGCCCGGTCAGCATCCCATCGGTCCCGATATCCGTGTGGATCAACGTCCGCACGCCCAAGCCGTCCATCCGGCGGGCAAGGTCGAGGGCGGTGACACCTGAGCTGGCCACCCAGCCCTTGACGGCTACCTGGCCGTCCTTGGCGTCGATGCCCACGGCGATGCGCTCGCCGAAAGCTTGGACCAATTCGTCGACAAAGGTGGTACTTTCCGCAGCCCGCGTCCCGATGACCACTCGAGCGACGCCGCACCCCAGGGCCTGCTCCACGGAAGCCCGCGTGCGCAGGCCCCCGCCCAGCTGTACCCGCAGCCCCTGCGCGACGATCGCGCGGACGGCGGCTCCATTGCGGGGTTCGCCGGAAAAGGCCCCGTCCAGATCGACCACGTGCACCCAGGTGCTGCCGACCTGCCGGAAGCTGGCGGCGACCTCCGCCGGGTCCTCGGCATAGACGGTTTCCTGGTCGGCCCGGCCCTGCAGCAGGCGCACGCAGCGCCCACCGCGGATATCGATCGCTGGATAGATGGTCATTTTGCTTTCCGAATGGGCAGTTTCGTTTTCAGGCTCCGGCAAAGGCAAACGAACTTTCGCCCCTATGTCCTCCTACACCGTCCCGCCCTTCCTGTCCGCCCTGCTCGCCACCCGTTCGCCCTCCGGCTACGAGGCGGAGGCCCAAGCGGTGTTCGACCAGCACGTGCGCCCGGCGGCCGACGCCTACGACCGCGATCCCTTGGGTAACCGGCTGGCGACCCTGAACCCCGCGGGCGACCCCGTGGTGATGTTCGCCGGCCACCTCGACGAACTGGGCCTCATCATCACCTACATCAACAAGGAAGGCTTCCTGTACTTCGATACGATCGGCGGGCATGACCTCAGCGTGATCTCCGGCCGGCGGGTCCTGATCCAGACCGCCCAGGGCATCGTGCGTGGGGTCACCGGGAAGCGGGCGATCCACCTGATGGACGATGAGGACCGCAAGCGGGTGCCCAAGAAGCACGAGATCTGGATCGATATCGGGGTGCGCTCCAAGGAGGAGGCCTTAAAGCGGATCACGATCGGCGATGTGGCCACCTATGACCACGACTTGGAGCTCTTCAGCGGCAGCATCGGCGCGGCCCGCGCCTTCGACAACAAGGTGGGCGCCTACGTCGTGGGCGAAGCCCTGATCCGGTTGGCGCGGGACAAGGCCCGCCTCGCCGCCAAGGTGGTCAGCGTGGCCACCACCCAGGAAGAGATCGGCGTTCGGGGGGCGACCACCTCCGCCTACGCGGTCAATCCCCACCTCGCGGTGGCGGTGGACGTGGGCCACGCGACCGACCATCCAGACTGCGACAATCGCCGCTTTGGAGAGACCAAGCTGGGCGGAGGCCCGATCCTCTGCCGCGGTGCCAACATCAACCCCCGGGTTTATGAACGCCTCGTGCGGGCGGCGCGGAAGCACTCGATCCCGTTCCAAGTGGAGGCCGACCCGCGGCCGACCGGCACCGACGCCCGCGCGATTCAGATCGCCCGGGGCGGCGTCGCCACCGGTCTCGTCAGCATTCCCCTGCGCTATATGCACACCCCAAGTGAGGTCGTGGACCTAGAGGACGTGGAGCGCTGCGTCCAGTTACTGGTGGCCTTTGCGCAGGAGCTGGAGCCGGGCGAAAAGGGCCACTGGTGATGGCCAGTCGGAAATCGGATTGAAGCGCCCCGCCTGACTGCCGCAGCCTGACCACCATGGACTCCCACCAGCAGGAAATCCTTGAGATCTTCACCCGCACGAAAGCCCTGCAGCAGGGACACTTCGTGCTCCGTTCCGGCCTGCATAGCGGCCATTACTTCCAATGCGCGCAGGTCTGCCAGCAATTGGACGCGGTGGAGCGCCTGGCCGAACTGCTCCTAGCCAAGCTGCGCGCGCAGGGGATCCAGTTCAGCACCGTACTGGCCCCCGCGATGGGCGGGCTGGTCATCGGTCAGGAGATCGCGCGGCAGGCGCGCGCCCGCTTCATCTTTGCGGAGAAGGAGAATAACGTCCTCGTGCTGCGGCGGGGCTTCACCTTGGCCCCCGGCGAGAAGGTACTGGTCGCCGAGGACGTCGTGACCCGCGGGGGACGGGTCCTCGAGTGTCTGGAGATCATCCGGCAGGCCGGCGGGGCGGCGCAGGCTATCGCGATGCTGGTCGATCGCAGCGCGGGGGTAGCGCGTTTTGCCGTCCCGGCCGTCTCCCTGCTCGAATTAAGTTTCCCGACGTACCCGGCCGACGCCGTGCCCGAGGCGCTCGCCAAGATTCCCGTCACCAAGCCCGGCAGCTGAACGGCCCTGCGGGGCGCGGCTGGTCACTTCACGGTGATCACCAGGTACCGGATGCCGCGGCCATCAAACACCGCGAGTAGGTTCCGGCCGCTCCGGATTCGTTCGCGGCCGGCCGCCAGATCCGGCACCGGCGCCCGGTTGATTTCCAGGATCACCATTCCCTCGGCCAGTCGCCCCCGGTGCGGCGAGTCCTCGGTCACGCGGGTCACCACCAGGCCGGCAATCCGGGGGTCGTTCAGGCCGAGCCGGCGGCGAACTTCCGGCGTGAGCGGGGCGGCCTCAACGCCGGCGACCAGCTCATCCGGGTTGTCGACCACCCGGCCCAGTTCCACCTCCACCGTGCGCGCCTCGCCATCCCGCAGCACCTTCAGGCTGACCTTGGAATCCGGCAGGCTCTGCGCCACCAGGACGCGCAGGTCCTCCCATGTGAGGACGTTCTGGCCGTTGAGGGCGACGATCACATCGGCCCGGCGCAGACCGGCGGCTTCGGCGGGACTTGCCGCGTCGATCTCTGTGATGATCACCCCACGCGTGCCCCGCGCTAGCCGCAGTTGGTCAGCCAGTTCTGCGGTCAGCGTGTCGCTGGTAACGCCGAGGTAGCCCCGCGCAACGGCCCCGGTCTCCACCAGACTGTTCATGATGAAGCGGGCCAAGTTCACTGGAATCGCGAACCCGATGCCGATATTGCCCCGGGAAGGGGAGATAATGGCGCTGTTTACCCCGATCAGGCGTCCGCGGGCATCGATCAGCGCCCCGCCGGAATTGCCCATGTTGATCGCGGCGTCCGTCTGGATGAAATCTTCGTAGCCGGAGACGCGCTCCAGCAGCCCCAGGCGGCTGCGACCCTTGGCGGAGACAATCCCCATCGTGACCGTCTGGCCGACCCCGAGGGGATTGCCGACGGCGAAAGCGATATCCCCGACGCGCACCCGATCGCTGTCAGCTAGCGTCAGCACCGGCAAACCTTCCGCCTCGATCTTCAGTACCGCCACGTCCGTCTTCGGGTCCGTGCCCACGACGCGCGCGGGAAAGTCCCGGTCGTCGGCGAGCGTGACCTTCAGCTCGTCCGCCCCCTCAATCACGTGATTGTTGGTCAGGATGTAGCCGTCGGCGGAGACAATGACCCCCGACCCCAGACCTTCCTGGCGGCTTTCCCGCTCGGGCAGATCCCCGAAATATTGGCGAAACAGGGGATTGATCGCCATCCGCTCACGGACGATGCGGGTGGAGTAGACCGACACCACGGCCTTCTGCGCCGGCTCGATGACGTCCGCGTAACTGCGCAGCCGGGCTGGCTCCGCCCCCTGCTCGAGGGGAGAGGCGTCGATCCGCACCGCGGGCGGCGAAGGGCGGGGAACCGCGGCGGAGCGAGCCTTGGGTTGGGCCGCGGCCGCGGGGCCGGCCAGCAGCAGGGCCGCGGCCAGTAGGCGAAGGGCGGAGACGAGCATCCCGCCACCTTGCACCAGTCGCGGCCGGAGACAATCCCCGGTCAGAAGCCCTTCACGCGGAACAGCCCCGTGACGCTCTCGTTGCTGTTGATCCGCTGGATGGCCTGACCAAGCAGATTGGCGATGCTGAGGACCGTGACGGGGAGCCCAAGGGTGTTGACCGGGGTCGAATTGGTCGTGATCAGCTCATCGATCAGGCCCGATTTCAGGCGATCGACGGACACCTCATTTAGGATACAGTGGCTGACCGCGGCGCGGATGCGCTTGGCCCCGTGGGCGCGGAGGATCTTGGCCGCAGCGCAGAGGGTGCCGGCGGTTTCCGTGATGTCGTCCACCAGCAGCACATCGCACCCCTCCACGTCACCGACTACGTTGATCGCCTCAACCGTGGTGGCGCTCTTGCGCTTCTTCGCGACCAGCGCGAGCCCGGCGCCGAGGATATCCGCGTAAGCTGCCGCCATTTTCATCCCGCCGACATCCGGGGAACAGACGACGAATTTCTCGGGCTTCGCTCGGGAGAGGTATTCGAAGAAGACCGGGGAGGCATACAGATGGTCGACCGGGATGTCGAAGAATCCCTGGATCTGCTGGCTGTGCAGGTCCATCGTGAGGATCCGGTTCGCGCCCGCGGCGACGATGAGGTTGGCCACCAGCTTGGCCGTGATCGGCACGCGGGGCTGGTCCTTGCGGTCTTGCCGCGCGTAGCCGTAGAACGGGAGCACGGCCGTGATGCGCTGGGCGGAGGCGCGCCGGGCGGCATCGATCATGATCAGCAGCTCGACCAGGTGGTGATTGGTCGGCGGGCAGGTCGACTGGATGATGAAGACGTCGTGCCCGCGGATGTTCTCGTTGATTTTGACGAACGTCTCGCCGTCCGGGAAGCTGGTGACGGTGGCCTCGCCCAGCGGCTCGCCGATGGCGCGGCAGATCTCCTCGGCGAGGACGCGATTCGAATTACCCGAGAGGATCTTGAGCCGGGAGTCGGTCATGCGCGGCGGATGTTGGCGGGTGCCGCCGCGGGCGGAAGCTCTTTTTCGCGGGCCAGCTGCTCTTCCAGGGCCTCGACCCGACGAAACAGATCGGGCAACCGCTGTTTGAGGACCGCGATCCGGCGCTCCAACATGAGGGGAATGGCCGGGCTGCCATTGACGAACGTGCCCGCCAGCAGATCTGTGGTGACGGCGGCGCCGCCGCCGACCTTGGCCGCCCTCCCGAGCCGGAGGTGGCCTGCGACCCCAGCCTGCCCCCCGAGGACGACATAGTCCTCGATCACCGTACTGCCGGAGACGCCCGTCTGGGCGCAGAGGATGCAGTGGCGCCCGATACGGACGTTGTGCGCGATCTGGACCAGATTATCGATCTTGGTGCCCTCACCGATGGTGGTGGCTCCGAACCGGGCACGGTCGAGGGTCGTATTCGCCCCGATCTCCACGTCATCCCCGATCTCGACCCGGCCAATCTGCGGCACCTTGGCGTGGCGGCCTTGCACCACCTCGTAGCCAAAACCATCGGCGCCAACCACCACGCCCGGATGCAGGCGGACGCGGCGTCCGACCGTGCATTCGGCGGTGACCACCACGCCCGGGGACAGCCAGGAGCCCTCGCCGATCCGGACGGAGCGGCCGAGGAACACCTGCGCCTGAAGGTGCACCCCCTCTCCCACTTCCACCCCAGCCTCCAGCACGCAGAGAGGGCCGACCGTCGCCGTGGGGGCCACCTGCGCCCCAGGAGCGATCACGGCGGAAGGATGGATCCCGGGCGCGGGACGCGGCCACAGCTGCTGTTCCAACCGGGCGCACACCGCGGCGAGGGCGGCGGAAGGGTTCGCCACCACCAGGAACTCCTGATCGGGCCCGGGAGCCCCCTCGTAGTCGGGCGGGACGAGGATCACGGAGGCGCGGGAGCCCGCGACCTCGCCCTTGTAACGCGCATTCCCGAGGAACGAAAGGTCGCCGGGCGCCGCCTCGGTCAGGGCGGCGATGCCCGTGATCGCGACCGGGCACGATCCGCGCCGGTTCCGGGCCTGGCAGAGGGTGGCGAGTTCGTCCGGGCGGAGATTGAGGTTCAT
>JBEDEF010000481.1:0-7336 GCA_041175845.1 Verrucomicrobiota bacterium | reverse complement strand
CCCTCGGCCAGCTGCGCGCGCAGACCGAAGCGCCCGTCGAGGGCTTCGCGCCAGAGGTCGTTGTCCCCGAACAGCAGGGCCACCTGCGCCACTGCGCAGCGCTGCCACACGGCGATGTTGTGGATGGCCTGCTGGGTCGAGTTGAGGGCGCGCACCTCCGGCAGGAAAAACTGGCGCAGCCACGCGGCCCGCTGCTCCGGGGGCGCAGCGGGCCCGAGGAGCCGCACGGCCTCGGTGAACTTCACCAGGTTGGTCGCCTCCGTCAGGGTCTGCCAGAACAGGCGCGCGGGGTGGCCCGGCCGCTGCGGCTCCCAGCGCAGGAAATTGTCGGCGTAGAAATCGAGCTGCCCCCGCACCCAGTCGGCGAGGGACTCGTCGCCCGTCAGGCGGTGCATCCGGGCCGCCCGGACCAGCATCTCGACGTGTTGACCGCGGAAGGTGACGACCCACCAGGCGTGCAACTTGGGCGTGATCTCAACCTCCGGGTCGGAGGGGCTGGAGAAGAACTGGACCTCCTCGCGCGGGATCCGGTCGTTCCAGACGAGGCGCGATCCGTCCTTGGGGCTGACGCCGTCGTGCGACCAGCCCGGGAGCCATTCGACGCGGTCCTGGTGGCGGGCGCGCCAACGCTCGACCTCGGCGCGCTCGCGGCGCACCCACTCGGCCCAGTCCGGATCCTCGCGGACGCGGCGGCGGGCGCCCTCCCAATCTTCGCGGGCAGCACGCCACGCATGGCCCTGGCGGTCGGGCAGCTTGAACTCAGGAAACTGGGCGGCGGGCGCCGGCTTGGGGTACGGCGCGGCAGCGGAGGCGGCCGCGGTCATGGCCAGCAGCCCAACCGCCGCGAGCCCGCCCACCGCAGCAAGCCGGCCGATTCCGCCCAGCCCGCCAAAGGCGGCGAGCCTGTCGAGCCCGGTCAAAGCTTGGGGAAGCGGACCCACTTCGCGCCGGCGCGGCCGCTCTTCACCGCCGTCTCGATGAAGGCCATGCCGGCCAGACCGTCGTCCACCGTGGGGAAGTCGTACCCGCCCTTCGGCGCCTTGCGGCCCGCGATGGCGTCGGCGATCGCCACGGCGGCCCCGCGGTAGATGTTGGCGAAGGCCTCGATGAACCCCTCGGGGTGGGCGAAGGGCGTGCGCGAGGCCCCGCGCGCGGCGGCGCCGAGGTAGCCGTTGCCGCGGCGGTGCACCTGCTGGGGGGCGTCCGCCTTCTTGAAGATCAGCTCGTTGGGGTTCTCCTGGAACCACTGCAGCGAGCCCTTCGTGCCGAAGACGCGGATGTTCAAGTTGTTCTCCTCGCCGCTCGAGATCTGCGAGGCGAAGAGGATCCCTTTCACGCCCTGGCTGAACCGCACGAGGCAGTTGCCGTCATCGTCGAGCAGGCGGCCCGGGATGAAGGTCGAGAGCTCCGCGCAGATCGCCTCGACCTCGAGCCCGGTGATGTAACGGGCGAGGTTGTGGGCGTGCGTGCCGATGTCGCCCATGCAGTTGGAGACGCCGGACACGTTCGGGTCCATCCGCCAGTTGGCGATGCGGCTCACCTTGCCGGCCTCGAGCGCGGTGATCGCGTAGCCCTGCGGGTACTCGACCACGACCTTCAGTAGCTTGCCCAGCCGGCCGGTGCGGACCCACTCGCGGGCCTCCTTCACCATCGGGTAGCCGGTGTAGTTGTGGGTGAGGGCGAAGACGCGGCCCGTGCGGCGGACCACCTCGCGGAGCTTACGGCCCTCGGCCAGCGAGAAGCACAGGGGCTTGTCGCAGACCACGTGGAACCCGGCCTCGAGGAACGCCTTGGCGACCGGGAAGTGGGTATTGTTGCGGGTGACGATCGAGACGAAGTCGATGCGCTGGTCGGCCGGCAAGGCGGACTCGCGCGCGACCATCTCCTCGTAGGTGCCGTACACGCGCGCCGGATCGAGGTGCAGGTCCGCACCGGAGGCACGGGACTTCGCCGGATCGGCGGAGAAGCAGCCGGCGACCAGTTCGATCTCGCCGTCGAGGCGGGCGGCCATCCGGTGGACGGCGCCGATGAAGGCGCCACGGCCACCGCCGACCATGCCCATGCGGAGCTTGCGGGGAAGGTTCATCGGAGTGGGGGAAGCGGGGGACTCAGAGGGCGACGGGGCGGCCGGTGGCGGCGGAGCGGTAGGCGCCGTCGATGATGCGCATCAGGGCGAGCGCCTGGTCGGGCGTGTTGAGCGGCTCCTCTGCGCCCTGCAGGACGCGGACAAAGTTCACCGCGGAACGAACCCGACCCATTGTTTCGTCCGGCGGCACCACGATGGAGCGGTTGACCGGGCGGCCGTTCTCATGGGTGTACAGCTCGCAGGCGTCGATCGCGGTCGCGTCGATGCCGTCGGTGCCGAAGAGCCGGCGGACCATCCCGCCGGCGCGCGTGCCCTGGAAGGTCACCGAGACCTCCTCGCGCTGGTTCATCTCGGCCCAGGAGACCGCGAAGGACATCGACTGGCCGGAGCGGAAGGTCACGAAGCCGTGCGCCGCCGCCTCGACGTCGGTCACGCCCTTGGCGACGTCCGGAATGCCCCACGGTCCCTTGAAGGACTTGTCGGTGATGTGATCGTGGTAGGTCCGCGCAAGAATATGGGCGGGCTCGGGGTAGCCCATGAAGTGGAGCCCGAGGTCGATCATATGGAGCAGGTCGATCAGGGGACCGCCGCCGGAGAGCGCCTTGGTGGTGAACCAGCCGCCGAAGCCGGGAATGCCGGTGCGGCGGATCCACTTCGCTTGGCAAGAGTTGATCGTGCCGACGACCCCCTGGCGGAGGTACTCGCGGATCGCGTAGCTCTCGGGCCGGGCGCGGTTGTTGAAGTTGAACATCAGCGTGCGGCGGGCCTTGGCGGCCGCGGTCCGCATCTGCGCCATCTGCGGCGCGGTGAGCGCGGGCGGCTTCTCGCAGAAGACGTGCTTGCCCGCCTTGAGGGCCTGGAGGGCCAGCGGGGCGTGGAACTTGTTCGGAACGATAATCGAGACCGCGTCGAGTTCTGGCAGAGCCCGCAACATCTCGGCGACGTCTCCAAAATGGCGCGGGATCCCGTGCCGGGCAGCGGCCTTTTCGGCGGCCCCCCCATTGACGTCCGCAAGGGCGATGATCTCGGCTCCAGCCTCACGGAAACCCTTGGCGTGGTAGGCGGCCATACCGCCTGCTCCAACGATGGCGATTTTGGGAGATTTCATCGGCGTCAGCGGTCGAATTGCGCGTCAAACACGATGGTGCTCGAGGGGAAGTCCACCTTCCGCACGAAAGCGGCTGACTCGGCGGCGCCATGGAAGCGGTCCATCCGGCTGTCCTCCCACTCGACCGAGAGCGGCCCACGGTAGCCGACGTCGTTCAGCGCCACAATGATGTCCTCGAACCGGATGTCCCCGTGTCCGAGCGAGCGGAAGTCCCAGTGACGGCGGGCGTCGCCGAAGCTCACGTGGCCGCCGAACACGCCGACGGTGCCATCGCCGTGACCCCACCACACGTCCTTCATGTGGCAGTGGTAGATGCGATCACCGAAGGTGCGGATGAACTTAACGTAGTCGACCCCTTGATAGCCGAGGTGCGAGGGGTCGTAATTGAAGCCGAAGCGCCGGTGCCCGCCGACGGCAGCCACGGCCCGCTGGGCGCTGGCGATGTCGAAGGCGATCTCGGTCGGGTGCACCTCGAGCGCGAAGTTCACGTTCTGCTTGTCGAACGCCTCGAGGATCGGTCCGAACCGGCGCGCGAAATCTGCATACCCGGCGTCCCAAAACGCCTGCGAGGTCGGCGGGAAGGCGTAGATCGAGTGCCAGATGGAGGAACCGGTGAAGCCATTGACCACGGCCGGGAACTCGTCTTTCCGCGCCCGCCCCGGCCGCGCGTCGAAGAATGCCCGCGCCGCCTTGGCCGTCAGCGCCAGCTTGCGGGCCGCCCGCTTGCGCACGCCCTCGGGATCTCCGTTCCCCCAGACGTCGGCCGGCAGGATCGCCTTGTGCCGCTCGTCGATCAGGTCGCACACGGCCTGGCCCACGAGGTGGCTCGAGATCGCATGGCAGGTGAGCCCGTGGTCCTTCAGCAGCGCCCACTTCTCGTGGACGTACTTCTTACTCGAGGCGGCCGCGTCGACGTCGAAGTGGTCGCCCCAGCAGGGCAGTTCCACGCCGTCGTAGCCCATCTTTTTGACGAGCGGAGCCAGCTTCTCGAGGGGGAGGTCGGCCCATTGGCCGGTGAAAAGGGTGACGAGACGGGGCATAGGTGATTGGGATCGGCTGGAGAAAACCCGGCGCCCCGCCGGGCGGCGAGAAAAAATCCGGGTTTGTCGCCGCGCGCGACACCCCCTCCACTCCGAGGCCGTGCCGCCCCTGACGATCTGGACCAACACCCGCTTTCAACCCGAGGCCGAACGCCTGCTCGCGGAGGGTCTGGGTCCCCACCGGTTGGTGCGTTCCGCGGCCACCACCGCCGCCGTGCTCGCCGCCGGCCGCCCCGACCCCGCGCTGGCCGGGGCCGACATCGCCTTCGGGCAGCCCGACGCCGCCCAGTGCCTCGCCTACTCTAGCCTGCGCTGGGTCGAGGTCACCACCGCCGGCTACACGCGCTACGACACGCCGGAGTTCCGCGAGGGCTTTCGCGCCCGCGGCGCCATCTTCACGAACGCCTCGGAAGTCTTCGCCGACAGCTGCGCCCAGCACGTGCTTGCGATGATGCTCGCCCTTGGCCGGCGCCTGCTCCCCTCCCACCGCGAGCAGTTGACCGACCGCTCCTGGCACTACGACGAGCGGCGCTACGAGTCCCGCCTCCTCACCGGCCAATCCGTCCTCCTGCTCGGCTACGGCGCGATCGGCCGGCGCCTCGCGGAACTGCTGGCCCCGTTCCGGATGCAGGTCACCGCCGTCCGCCGCCGCGTCCGCAGCGAAGCCGGCGTCCGCATCGTGCCCGAGGAACTGCTGAGCTCCGCGCTCGGGCAAGCCGACCACGTGGTCAACCTGTTGCCAGACAACGAGTCCACCCGCAATTACGTGAACGCCCGCCGCCTCGCCTGCTGCAAGCCCGGCGCGCGGTTCTACAACGTCGGCCGCGGCACCACCGTCGACGAGGCCGCGCTGCTCGCAGCGTTGCGCTCCGGGCGCCTCAGTGAGGCCTACCTCGACGTGTTCGCCACGGAGCCGCTGCCGCCGGACCATCCCTTTTGGTCGGAGCCGCGCTGCTATGTCACCCCGCACACCGCCGGCGGGCGGCACGACCAGGACGAGGCGCTGGTGCGCCACTTCCTCGGCAATCTCGCCGCCTTCACGGCCGGCGGGCCGATGACGGACCGCGTGGTCTGAACCCGCGCCCGGCGCTCAGGCGCGGACCACCCGCGTGCCCGCGATGAAATCGTGCAGGCAGCGGCGATCCTCGCGGAAGATCATGAGGTAATTGGTCGTCACGAAGGCGAACCGCAGGAAAAACCCGACGATCGGAACGAGCTGCAGCAGGCCCTGGATCGTCCCGGAGGGGAGTTCACGCAGGAGCCACGCCCGCAGGAAGCCAGGCTTCTCCCCGTCGTCCGCCCGCACGACGCGTACGCCGAGGAGGATCTTGCCCAGCGACTGCCCCCGGCTGGTGAGTAGGAAGATCTGGATGCCCAACAGCGCGAGCTGGAGCGCGGTGAACAGCGCCAGCGCCGGCATCAGCCGGGTGGTCTCCAGCCCCTCGAGGTTGAACTCGCCATCCCGCGAGGCCGCCACGACCGCCTGCAGGACCTTCATCAGGTCAGGGCCGAGGACCACCAGCGCCGGCACCGCGGCCAGGAGCTCGAGGAAACCATCGGCACAACGGGCCAGCAAACGCGACCACGGGGACGCCAACGTCAGCGGTTCCAGCTCGCGCGGCCCGGTCGGCACCTCCCCGGCGTCTTCGCCGAGCCTCGCCGACGCCACGAGCTCCACCCCACCGAATTCGACAAAATCTCCCAGCCGTCGCCATTCCTCGGTGCCGACGCGCTTGGCGCGCGTATCGGCGCTAGCCCGTCCGCCGTCCAGCCAGCCACGAACCTGGCTGGCCGTCGCCGGGCCGTACTCCTTGCCGTCGCCGCCGATGATGATGAACATCCCGTCAGGCAAGTCCGCGGCCCCGGCGACGTCAACGTCAGGCAGCGCCCGGCAGCTGCACGCGCCGAGCGGTCGGATCCGGGTGGGGCCGGAAAAACAACGCGGTGTGGCCGACCGCCCCGACGCAGACGCAGCGGCCTTCGTCCGCGATCTGTTCGCCCAGCGCAGCCCGCTCCACGCGGTCGGCGCCGACAAACCGCAGCTTCACCAACTCGTGGGCCCGCAGCAGCCGTTGCAATTCCTGGAGGAAGGCGGGGGTGATGCCGGCTTTGCCGACCCGAACGTGGTCGGGGAGGGCCTGGCCCAGTCCACGCAGGTGGGAACGTTGGGCGCCCGTGAGCGCAAGTTCGTACATCCCGGCAGCGTGGCGGGCGCGTGGGTCGCTGCCAAGCCCCGCGATTTCGCCTGACGCCCTCCGCCTGACCTGCGCGGAATCCACCTGTGCCGCGACCCGTCTCCGCTCCCCGTCACTTCACCATCCGCTTCGCCCTCGCCCTGACCGCCGCCGCGGTTTTCGGCGAGGTGGCGGCCGCCTGGGTACTAGAGCGTGCCTACCTCGTCGGGAGCCTCACGGGCTGGTATGCTTGGGTGGGCGACCAAGCCGACGTGGATGCGCTCCTGCTCGTGTTCGCCAAGCTACTCGCCACCGCCGTGGTGGCCGGCTGGGCCTTTTCCCGCAGCGGCGAACGCTGGTCCGCCGCCGGCACGCTCCGGTTCTCGCCCCTAGGGCTCACTTGGACCCTCCTTCCGTTCCTCGCTGCGGTGATGATCGCCCTTTCGGAGATCGACAACCTGATGCGCGCGGCGCTGCCCGCGGGGGCACTCGAGCGCCTCGATTTCGCGCCCGATCTCGACGAACTCGTCGAGACGGTTTGGCTCGGCCCGCTCCTCGCGGTGGTAATCGCGCCCGTGACCGAGGAGCTCGTCTTTCGCGGGCTCATTTTGCGCGGCTTGCTCGGCCGCTGGCGCCCGGTGGCTGCCATCCTGTTCTCTGCCGGGCTGTTCGCGCTCGCGCATTTTAACCCCGCCCAAGCCCCGGTCGCGCTCTTGCTCGGACTGCTCACTGGCTGGCTCTACACGCGGACGCGCTCGCTGGGGCTCTGCATTTTGGCCCACGCCCTCAACAACGCGGCGAGCTACCTGACTTGGTTCCCCTTCGAGGTCACGGGCTTCAACGCCATCGCCGAAGCGGACGGCCCGGTCTTCCATCCCTGGTGGTTCAACGGCCTGGGGCTCGCCCTGCTCGCCCTCGGAATCTGGGG
>JBEDEF010000480.1:0-3518 GCA_041175845.1 Verrucomicrobiota bacterium | reverse complement strand
CCTCGGCGCCGGGCAAGGTGGCCCTCACGATCGTTAAACCCGAAGAGCCCCGGAAGGCGGCCCGGGTGGCCCTGCCCCAGAGCGAGGACAAGGATTACCAGTTCCCGCCCCTGAACCTGCTCCGCGAGCAGGTGCGCGCCGCCGCGGCCGACGGGGAGGAGGAACACCGCCAGAACGCGATCAACCTGCTCCGCATCCTCTCCGAATTCGGAGTTGAGGTCACCTTGGGCGAGATCCACGTCGGGCCCGTCATCACCCGGTACGAGGTCGTGCCGGCCCCCGGCGTGCGGGTGGAAAAGATCTCCGGCCTCGACAAGAACATCGCCCTCGGCATGCGGGCGCAGTCGGTCCGCATCCTCGCACCCATCCCCGGCAAGGCGGCGGTGGGCGTGGAGGTGCCGAACCAGCGGCCGACGCCGGTGGGCATGCGCGAGTTGCTCGAAAGCGAGGACTGGGGCGGCACCAAGGCGGAGATTCCGATCGCGCTGGGTAAGGACGTCTCCGGCGCGCCGCTGGTGTCCGACCTCGCCAAAATGCCGCACCTGCTCATCGCGGGCGCCACCGGCTCCGGCAAATCGGTCTGCATCAACTCCATCGTCGCCTCGATCCTCTACTCCAAGAGTCCGAAGGATCTGCGGATGATCATGGTCGACCCGAAGGTCGTCGAACTGAAGATCTTCAACGCGCTCCCGCACATGCTGATCCCGGTGGTGACGGAGCCAAAAAAGGTGCCCGCCGCCTTGAAGTGGCTGCTGAAGGAGATGGAGCAGCGCTACCAGATCTTCGCCAAGGTCAACGTGCGCAACATCGTGGGCTTTAACCAACGCAAGCGCGGGGGTGAGGAGCCGCCGCCGGCACCCGAAGCCCAAGGTGTCCTCGAGGGCGTGGACCCGCTCGTCGGGGTGGAGATCCCGGACCGCCTGCCGTACATCGTCGCGATCATCGACGAACTGGCGGATCTGATGGCGGTGGCGCCGGCGGACATCGAGACCAACATCGCGCGCCTCGCCCAGCTGGCCCGCGCGGCCGGCATCCACCTGATCATCGCCACCCAGCGGCCGTCGGTGAACGTCATCACCGGCGTCATCAAGGCCAACCTGCCCTCGCGGATCGCCTTCCAGGTGGCGTCGCAGGTCGACTCGCGGACCATTCTCGACACCAAGGGGGCGGACACCCTGATCGGCCGCGGCGACATGCTATTCTCGCCCCCGGGTTCGTCGCGCCTCGTGCGCGCCCAGGGCGCATTCGTCTCGGACGAAGAGGTGCAGGCGATGGTCGAGCACCTTAAGCGCAACGGCCCGCCCCAGTACGCCCAGTCGGTGCAGCAGCAAATCGACCGCGCGGCGCGCGAAGATGAGGACGGCGAAGGCGAGGAAGGGGATCTCGGGGACGACGATGAGTTGTACCACGAGGCCATGGAGGTGCTGAAGGCGACGCGGCGGGCGAGCACGTCGATGCTGCAGCGGAAGCTGAAGATCGGCTACAACCGCGCCGCCCGCATCATGGAAATCATGGAGGAAAAGGGCATCGTGGGACCGGAGAACGGCTCCAGCCCGCGCGAAATCCTCGTGGACCTCGACAGCCTCTGAGCGGCCCGCGCCGGCGTGTTTCGAGGTGACTTGCCCCGGGCCATCCCCTAACTCCCCCCCATGCAGACCATCGGCGAACGACTCGAGGAAGCGCGCAAGAAGAAGGGAATTTCGCTGCGCGAGGCGGCCGAGGCCACCAAGATCCGCAGCGATTACCTGCAGAAATTCGAGAGCAACCACTTCGACATCGGGCTCACCGAAATCTACGTCCGCGGATTTCTGCGGACCTACGCCAACTTCCTGAAGGTGCCCGCGGATCGGATTATCGCGGACTACGGAGGGCTGGGGCGCGGCGACGCGCGTCCGCGGCCTTCCGCGCGCGAGATCTACGGCCGGCTGGACGTGTCGACGCCGCCGTTCGAATCGCCCGCCGCCCGCACCTCCGCGGAGGAGGGCGAGGCGGAAGACCAAGTGCCCGCGCGGCCGACACCCCCACGGCCGCGGCCCGGGAGCTCTCTGCCGACCGGACCCGATCCGGCGAAGGTGTTCCTTTACGCCAAGTGGGGTGCGATCAGCGTCGCCGCGCTGATCCTGCTGTTCCTGATCAAGGGCATCTTCTTCAGCAGCTCGCCCGAGCCCGTGAAGCGTCCCGCAACCGCGCCCGCCGCGCCCAAGGGCCCGCAGCTGGGACTGGTGGCGACCGGGGCGGTGCAGGTGACCCTGCGGCGCAAGAACGCGGACGACTCGGAGGGCGAGATCGTCTACACCGGGTTACTCGCCGCTGGCGAAACGCGTTCCGTACCGCGGCCGGGCGCCCTGTTTGTCGAGGCCAGTCTGGCCGAAAACCTCGAGCTCGAGATCAACGGCAAGCGTTACAACCTCGGCCAGATGCTGGGGACCGGTCCGCGTCGGGGCCTGTTGCCGGCACCCTGAGCTCGTTCGCCGGCCCGGGCCGGCCCGACCGATGACCGTCCTGCTCACGGCGCTCCTGGTCAGCGCGTGCCTTGGCGCCTTGGTCGGCTTGATCCGCCAGTGGGGCGATCAGCAGGGAGCCGAACCGGGGGAGTTCGCGGGCGTGCGCACGCACACCCTCTGGGCGATCCTCGGGTGCCTTGCGGCCCACCTGAACGAGTTCTTCCCCTACACCCTCGCGGTGGTGTTGGTCGCGGTGCCGGCGCACCTCATCGCGCGCACGTTCCGGCCCGCGGCGGCCGAGCCGCCGGGCAGCACCTCATTCGCCGGTGCGCTCCTGACCGTGCTCTGCGGCGTCCTGGTCGAGGGCGGGGAGACGCGGGTCGCGGTGGTCGTGGCCGCCCTGACCATGGTCCTGCTGGGCTCGAAGCAGCCGATCCACGCCTGGGCGCGAGCGCTGACGGCGCAGGACGTGCGGGCGACCCTGCAGTTCGCGGCGATCTCCGGGGTGATTTTGCCACTGGTGCCGGACCGCCCCCTGGGTCCTTACGGCGCCTTCAATCCGTACACCACCTGGCTGATGGTGGTGCTGATCTCGGGCCTCGGCTTCGCCGGGTACGCGGCCATCCGGCTGTTCGGGGCGCGCGCGGGGATTTTGCTCACGGGCATCTTTGGCGGCCTGGCCTCGAGCACCGCCTCGACGCTAGCCTTCAGTCGGCGCAGCCGGGAGGAATCGGGCCTCGACGCCCACTACGCCCTCGCGGTGGCCGCCGCGTGCACCGTGATGCTGCCACGCGTGCTGGCGGCGCTCACCGTGATCAATCCGGCCTTCGCGCGCACCCTCCTGGTGCCCTTCGGCCTGATGGCACTGCCGGGCGTGGCGTACATGGCGTGGGTTTGGCGACGGGCGCAACCGGGACACGTCGCGGGAGACACCCCCGCGCTGGGCAACCCGCTGAGCCTGCGCACCGCAGTGAAATTCGCGGGCCTTTACGCCCTGATCTCTCTCCTCGTCGCGGTCTTGCGGGAGCAGGGCTGGACGGAGGGACTGTTGCCGCTGAGCTTTGTGTCGGGTCT
>JBEDEF010000479.1:0-3205 GCA_041175845.1 Verrucomicrobiota bacterium | reverse complement strand
GTTCCCGCCTTATCCGCGGCCACGGGCGCGGTCACCGGCCGGGTCTCCTTCGTCACCAGCGGCGAGTACCTTGAGCTGGCCCGGGTGACCCTGGAGGGCACGGGCCGGGAGACCTTCACCGACGCGGCCGGGGCCTACCAGTTCACGGAGGTTCCCGCCGGCGAGGCCCGGGTGCGGGTCTTCTATACCGGCCTCGGGGGCGACGCGGCGACCGTGACCGTCGCCGCCGGCCAGACGACCCGCCGCGATTTCGCCCTGGCCGGGGAGCGTGCCCGACCGCCGGCCGGGGGCGTCGTGAGCTTGGAGCGCTTCGTGGTGGCGACGTCTCGGGAGATGGACGGCGCCGCCATCGCGGTGAATGACCAGCGCTTCGCGCCCGATATGCGCAAGGTTTTGGCGGCGGACGAGTTCGGCACCACCGCGGACGGCTCGGTGGGTGAACTGCTGAAGACGGTGCCCGGCGTCCAGGTGGCCTGGGTGGGCGGCGAGGCGATGAACATCCAGCTCAACGGCGTCCCCGCGGACTACACCCCGGTGACCGTCAATGGCTTCGAGCAGGCGAGCGCCCAGGCCAACACG
This sequence comes from Verrucomicrobiota bacterium, assembly GCA_041175845.1. Taxonomy (GTDB): domain Bacteria; phylum Verrucomicrobiota; class Verrucomicrobiia; order Opitutales; family Opitutaceae; genus ER46. The sequence goes on along the minus strand of JBEDEF010000479.1, from coordinate 2,626 downwards.
GCGCGCAACATCCAGATGACCAACGTGGCGACCAACAACCTCTCGCGCATCGAGGTTCGCTTCTCGCCGACGCCGGATTCGCCGGGCAGCGCCCTCGCGGGAACGGTGAACCTCGTCGTGCGCTCCGCCTTCGACCGCGCCCGGCCCGCGCTCAACGTCAGTTCCTACCTCCTGTTGCGCGACGGCGACCGCAGCCTGGCGCGCACGCCCGGGCCCGGCCTCGGCACGTCGCCCAAGGTCCAGCCCGGCTTCGAGTTTTCCTACGTGAAGCCGGTCAGCGAGCGCTTCGGCTTCACGCTTTCGGGCGGCGGGTCGACCCAGTACCAGCCATCCACCTTCATCCAGACCACCTGGCGCGGCGCCGCGGCGGCGACCAACGGGGGAACGCTGCCCAACACCACGCCGGATCAGCCTTACCTGACCGACTTCCTCGTGCGCGACTTCCCGCGGCTGACCAAGCGGAAGTCCGCCGGCGCCACCCTCGATTGGAAGCTGGGCCCGCGGGATCGCCTCGCGCTCTCGCTCCAGGCCACCGCCTTCAACGGGGATTACAGCAGCCGCGACCTCACGTATTCGATCACGCGCGTGACGCCCGGCGGTTTCGGACCGACCTTCACCCGCGGCGCCGCCGGCGGCGGCAGCATCACCCAGGCGAACGCGGATCGCGATCAGGACTCCCGTAACCTGAGTGTGAGCTTCATCCACCGGCACGCCGGGCCGGTCTGGCGGGCGGAACTCGGGCTGGGGGACTCCCGTGCGCGGAGCATTTCCAGTAATTATTCCCGGGGGTATTTCGGCGGCCTGACGGTCCAGCGCACGGGGCTGACGATCGCCTTTGAGGACATTGGCTTCGAGCAACCGGGCCGCATCCTCGTCGCGGACGGGGCCACCGGCGCGCCGGTTGATCCGCACCACCTTGCGAGCTACGCGATCGTGAGCGGATCCGGCAATGCGATTCACGGGCGCGGGTTCGATGATCTCACCCGCGACGGCAAACGCAGCGCCTACGGCTTTGTGGCGCGCGACTTCAACTGGCCGGCCCCCGTGACCCTCAAGGCCGGCCTGGATGTGCGCCAGAACTGGCGGGACCGGATCGGCGGGAGCCTGGTGCAGACCTTCGTAGGCGCGGATGGCCGCGCGGGAACGCCCGATGACAACGCGGCGCAGATCCTGGACGAGGTGTTCTCGCGCCGCCCGGGGGTGTTCGGGTTCCCTGCGACGCAGCGCGCCTCCAATACCCGGTTGCTGGAGCTGCGGAGCGCGCGGCCCACCTGGTTCACGACGAATGAAAATAGTCATTACCGCTCCACGCTGGGTCTGTCGAAGTTTGCGCAGGAGACCACGACCTCCGCCTATTTCCGGGCTGATCTTACCCTCTTCGCGAACCGCCTGAAGCTGGTCGGGGGGCTGCGGGCGGAGCAGACAAACATCAAGGCGCAGGGGCCGCTGGAGGATTTATCACGCAACTTCCAACGGGACGCGGCCGGGCGGGTCCTCCGGGGGGCGAACGGGCTCCCGCTGCAGCAGCCGGGCACCGCGCTGGAGATTTCACGCCGCACCTATCTCGAACGGGGGTCGCGGACCGACAAGGAGTACCTCCGGTGGTTCCCCAGCTTAAACGCGGCCTGGAATCTCCGCGCCAACACGCTGCTGCGGGCGGCTTATTACCACAGCGTGGGCCGTCCGAACTACAACCAGTACGCGGGCGGCATCACGCTCCCGGACCTGGAGGCGGCGCCTTCGCCCTCGAACCGCATCGTGGTCAGCAACACCGCCATCAAGGTCTGGAGCGCCCGCACCGGCAAGGTTGCGCTGGAGCATTACTTCGAGGGCGTGGGGCTGGTTTCCGTGGGCGCCTTTCGCCGGCAGTTCGGGAATTTCTTCGGGAGCTCGGTGTTTCCGGCCACCCCGGAATTCCTGACGGTCCACGGGCTGTCCGCGTCGGAATACGGGCGCTTCGACGTCGCGACCCAGTACAATCTCCCGACGGTCGTGCACATTGAGGGGCTGGACTTCCAGTACCGGCAGGCGCTGACGTTCCTGCCACCTTGGGCGCGGGGGGTGCAGGTCATCGCCAGCGGCGCGAGCCAGCGGATCGCGGGGGTCGAGGCGAACAACTTCAGCGGGATGATCCCGCGGACGGCCAGCGTGGGTCTGGTGCTGACCCGGCCGCGCTTCAACGTGAGGGCAAACTGGACCTACCAGAGCGAGCGCAAGCTGGCGCAGATCAACGGCCTGAGCGTGGGGCCGGGCACCTTCACCTACGCGACCCCGCGGCGGTTGGTCGATGTGAATGCCGAATTCAACCTCACGCGCCGGCTCAGCGTGTTCGGCAACATCCGCAACTGGGGCGATGAGCCGGAGGACTTCGAGCGCCGGGGGCCGCTGACGCCGGATCGGGCGCGCTTCCGGCAGAGCGACCGCTACGGGGCGCTCTGGATCTTCGGCCTGCGGGGAAATTTCTGACGATGAAGCCACGTCCTGCGTCCCTGGCGGCCCTGCTGCTCGGCGCCGCCGCCACGCTCCTGTCCGCCCCGTCGCTCCCCCCGTTGGCGGAGGCGATCACGGCCGTGCGCGACGTCTGGGGCGAGGCCGCGATGGCCCAGCCCAACGGTCCCAGCTACGA
>JBEDEF010000478.1:0-3996 GCA_041175845.1 Verrucomicrobiota bacterium | reverse complement strand
GTGGCGGTCCCCGGAAAGGATCACCACTCCGCCTCCGGCCGCGTTCGCCAGCAGTCGGAGGAGCCGACGCCGCTCCTGCGGAAAGTTGCCCCACTTCTCAAACCGGTGGTCGTCCGGGATGACTTGAATGGAGCTGACGAGCAGCCGAAGGTCCGCCGGTTCGCGCAGGACCTGCTCGAGCCACTTCCATTGCTCCGCGCCCAGCAAGGTGGCATCGGGGGCGGTGGAGGGCACGTACGGCCCGCGTTTCCCGTCGACCCAGTCCGCCTCACGGCTTTCTCCGCGGATCAGGGGGGAGCGAAAATAGCGGGTGTCCAGGAGGATGACCTGCACGACACGTCCCGGAGGACCGAAGCGGTAGGCCGCGTAAATCCCCGGCCGGCGGCGCCGCGGGCTGTCGGCGGGCTCCCCGTAGAAGTCGAGGAAGTGCCGCTGCGCCTCCTCGCGGCCGATCCAGTCCGAGCCGAGATCGTTCATCCCGTAATCGTGGTCATCCCACGTGCCGAGGATACGGGCGCGTTGCCGCAGGAGCGCGTATCCGGGCAGCGCGAGTTGGCGGGCGTAAAGGTGCGGCAATCGATCGAGCGAAACCCGCGCGCGGGCCGCGGGGGTCGGTCCCTCGGGCGCCGGGGAGTCCGCGTAGACGGTGTCCCCGAGCCAGATCCACGCGTCCGGTCGGCGATGGTTCACCGACTCCCAAACCACGGTAGCATCGAGCGGTGAGTTGCACGAACCGAATGCGATTCGGCGCAGAAGTCGCTCAGGCTCTGGTGGAGCCTCGTAGCCCGGAAGCGGCGTAATGACCGCCACGACGAGAAGAACGACGAACAGGGCGACGGAACGCATTGCACCTGCAACCTTAGCCGTGACCGAGTATGAGGCGAGCTTGGAGCGGGTTCAGCGCTGGGGTTGGTGAGTGAGATGGCGGACTTTTCCGGCCCGGCGAGATTCGGAACGAGTCAGCACGTAATCGCGTGACGGATGAAGGTAGGCTTCGGAAGCTAACTTGGGGCGAAGCACAAAAAAGGCGCGGACGTGAGATCCGCGCCGAAGAAGTGCTGTGACAGGCGATCAGAGAGGCTTGCTCCCGCCGGCGGCAGCCGGATTGACCACTACCAGATCCACGCGCCGGTCTCTGGCCATGGCGGCTTCGTCCCCATTTTTGGCGGCATCGAGGCTGCCCTTCGATAGGGTTTCGAGCCGGGTGGCCGGGACCCCAATCGACTGCAGATACTTCCGAACTGCGTTCGCCCGCCGATCTCCGAGGCCGAGGTTGTATTCGGCCGTGCCGCGCCAGTCGCAGTGCCCCTCGAGCAGTAGCCGATGGGTCGGATTCTTATCCAAATATTCCTTGGCCGCCTTGAGCTTCTCGCGCTCGGAAGCACGCACATCAGACTTGTCGAAATCGAACAGGACGGCTTGGGCCTGCAGTGCGGTCCGATTGTGCCCGTTCGGATCGAAGTCCGAACCGCGATCCGTCAGACCAGATGTTTCCTGCCCGAAGGTCGTTTCCACCGGAGCGGTGGAACCACCCTGAGGTCCGAGGACCGTCGAGGCCGGGCTAGGGCGCATCGGTTGCTTCGAGCAACCCGCGAGAAGGGCCGCCGCAACGGCGGCGGCGCAGAGGGAGCGAAAGAAGGGACGGTTCATTGGAAACAAAAGAATATCCTGCGGTAATGAGCTAGGCCGGAGGAGTTGGGCAAGGTTTTTGCTCAGACCGAGACGCGGGGTTCGATCAAGCCGATCTCGAAGGCATAGCGGGTTAGGCTCGCCACGTCGTGCAGATCGAGTTTGCGCATCAAATTGGTCCGATGGTTATCGACGGTTTTTGCACTGATGCCGAGCTTGGCAGCAATTTCCTTGGTGCTGTGGCTTTCGGCAACGAGCTGCAGGATTTCGCGCTCGCGATCCGTGAGAAAATCTGGGGCGTTGCTGGAAGCAGGGTTGGCCACGACATTCCGCAGCATGGAGGTGACGGAGGGCCCAAAGTAGTTGCCGCCATTGGCCACATTATCCAGCCCCCGGCGGAACTCCGCGAGCCCCGCGGTTTTTTCAACAAACCCGTGAGCACCCGCCTCAAGCATTTCTCGCACGAGCACCGGATTCTCATGGGCGGAGAACACCAAGACCCTCATCTGCGGCAACCGCCGGCTAGTTCGGCGTAGGATCTCGACTCCGTTCAACCCTGGAACTTTGGCATCGAGAATGCAGATATCGGGCGCCTTCGCCAAACAAAGGTCGACCGCGGATTGTCCGTCTCCAGTCTGACCCACCAACTCGTAGCCTGGCTCGAGTCGCAGGATCTCGACCAACATCTCGCGGATGGCGGTCTGATCTTCGACGATGACAAGGCGTTTCATAGCAGGATAGGGAGAAGCGGACGACTGGTGGGTCGACTGGGATTCGAACCCAGAACCAACGACTTAAAAGGACGCTGCTCTACCATTGAGCTATCGACCCGGCAGTCGAGGGACGGAACCTTGCGATTGCCCTTCCCGGGGTGGCAAGGCTTTTCGCCCCTTGGGACCGGGTTGACGCGCCCCAGCGGCAGGATTTACTCACGTAAACGCAGAATAGTGGGAACTTTTTCCGAACAGGCGAATCAGAGCGACGCGGAACGCATGACCGCCAAAGCTCATGAATTGGCTCTCGACCGCTTGGTGGTCGACCGTGTTAAGAGCGGCGACGAGGCCGCTTTCGGAGAAATTGTCTCCCGCTACCGGGAACGGATTTATGCGATGGTGCTGCAATTGCTGCGCAACCGGGAGGATGCCGAGGAGGTCACTCAGGACGCTTTTATTCGCGCACACCGAGGCCTAGCCCAGTTCCGCGGTGATTCGTCCTTTTCGACCTGGCTTTACCAAATCGCGACCAATTTAGCGCGGAATCGCTACTGGTACTGGTGGCGACGGAAGCGCGATTTTTCGGTCTCCTTCGATGCGCCCCTTAATGGAGACACGGACCTTACGCTGGCCGATGTAATCCCGGCCGAGTTGCCGGCCCCGGACGACGTAACCGTGAACGAGGAGTTCGCGAGCCGGATCGCCTTGGGGATGGAGCGGCTTTCCAGCAAACACCGGGAAGTGCTAGTCCTGAGGAACGTGCGGAATCTAGCATACGAGGATATTGCGCAAATCCTGGGGATTTCGGTGGGTACGGTCAAAAGCCGCATCGCTCGAGCGCGAGAGGCCCTCCGCGAGCAGCTGGGAGAAGATTTTTCATGAGCGAGCGCGAATTTCTTGAATTACTGAACTTGTACCTAGATCGCGAGATCACGGCGGCTGATGCTGACCGTCTCGAGCGGGAGATCAGGACGGATGTCGGCCGCCATCGGACCTACCTGCAATATTGCCGCATGCAGCAGGGTGTGCGGCGGCTGGGGGTCGCTCAGGTTCGCCAAGCGGAGGACTGCGCCCCGGGCAGGTGGGCAGTCGTGCGGAGCGCAACCCGTGCGTGGTGGGGCTCGCAGTGGGTTTGGACCGGCGCGGTTGCTGCAGCCGTAGTTCTTGCGCTTGTCATTTCGGCGCGCCGTCCAGTTTCCGCGGAGGCGGCGCCAGAGGACCTTCTCGCGGCCTCGGGCCAAAAAGCGGAACTGGGGCTGAGTGGAGACGCACTCCTGCTTTCAACATTCCCGATGAGCGGTTCAGCGCCCAAGGTCCACGAAGACCAATTTGATTGGATGCGCCAGTTCCAGCTGGTTTCGTTGGAATCGAGAATCCGGGCGCAGCCGCTTTCGTCTGCCGCAGGCGGGGCTCAACCGGTCGCGCCGGCTAAGCCCAACCGGGCCCTTGGGGACGACGCCACGGAAATGGCGGCCTTCAAGTTTGTGAAGTAACGGTCGGCCTATCCAGCGAGGGCCTGTCGCACGAGGCTCTCGGTTGCTGCATCCGATCCGAGCCGGGCCGCGGCGCGCGCGACCGCCTTCTCAGCATCCTCAAGCTTGTAGCCGAGGGCGGTCAGGGCGGCAACGGCATCTTGACGCGCAGGGGGCGCGGT
>JBEDEF010000477.1:0-4664 GCA_041175845.1 Verrucomicrobiota bacterium | reverse complement strand
GGCCCGCGCCGGGGCGGGAGGCCAGCCGTTCCGGAGGCAACCGGCGACCGGCCGGCCGCGGCGGGCGCGGGCGCGTCCGCCTCCCGGATTGCCTTCCCACCGTCCGCCGTGCTCGATCCCGCCACCCGGGTTTCCCCGCACCGCTCCGCACCATGATCCTTTCCACCCTCCTCCCGCGCCTCGCCCTTGCCCTCGCCCTCTCTGCGCTCCTGGGTGCGCCGCTCCCGGCGGCCGCCCCCGCCGCCACCGGCTCCGTCGCCGGACGCGTGCTCAACGTCGGCACCGGGCAGTACCTGACCAACGCCCGCGTCACCGTCGGCGGCGCCAGCGCGACCGCGTTCACCGACAAGGACGGCAGTTACCGCCTCGCGGAACTGCCCGCCGGTCCCGCCACGCTCGAGGTCTTCTTCACCGGCCTCGATTCCGCCACCGCCCAAGTGCTCGTGCCCGCCGGCGGCAGCGTGCAGCAGGATTTCAACCTCACCTCGGTCGCCCGCTACGGCCAAGCCGGCGACGCCACCGTGCGCCTCGACGCATTCGTCGTCGCCCAACAGCGCGAGACCGACGCCCAGGCAATCGCGACCAACGAGCAGCGCTTCGCCCCGAACATCAAAAATGTGCTCTCGACGGACGCGCTCGGCGACGTCCTCGGCGGCTCCGTCGGCGAGTTTATGAAGTTCCTCCCCGGCGTAACCGTGGAGAGCGACTTGGCCGACGTCTCGGGCGTCTCCATCCGCGGCATCGGCGGCGGGATGACCGCCATCACCAACGACGGCGCGCCCGCCTCCAACATCTGGACCACCGCCACCCGCTCGGTCGACGTGCGCTCGATGGCCCTCAACGACATCGCGCGGATGGAGGTTTCCAAGGTCCCCACGCCCGCCAACCCCGCGGACTCCCTCGCGGGCTCGATCAACCTCGTCAGCAAGAGCGCCTTCGAGCGCAGCGGCCGCCAGCTGCGGTACTCGCTCAACCTGATCGGCAACCACGAGAACCTCGACCTGCGTAAGACGCCCCACTCCCACGGCGACAAGCTCGGCTACAAGATCTTCCCGGGCGCCAGCCTCGACTTCACTTGGCCCGTGACCAAGCGCTTCGGCGTCGTCCTCGCCGCCAACCACTCGCGCTCCTTCAACGAGCAGCACCGCACCCTGCAGACCTGGACCTCCTTGGTTCCGCCCGGCAGCCCCGCGGGCACGCCGGTGAACTACGCCAACCCGGTGCTGAGCTCCTTGGCCTTCCTCGACGGCCCCCGCGACCTCACGCGCAATACCCTCAGCGTGAAGGCGGACTGGAAGGTCGGTGACAACGGCGTCCTGTCCATCGGCCACGTGGCCAGCCGCACCGACACCCGGATCGGCTCCCTGACCTACACTTGGACCACCGGCACCAATCCCGCCGCCACGGTGACCGGCGGGCGGCCGCTCGCGTGGGACAACTCCCGCACCCTCGGCGCCACCGGCCGCGGCGGGCTCAACAACAACGGCACCAACCAGCTGATCAACCAGATCACCGACACCAGCAACGTCGGCTACCGCCACGACGACGGCCGCTGGCGGGTCGAGGCCGGCGTGAGCCGCTCGGCCTCCGCGACCAAGCGCCGCTACTTCGACGCCGGTTTCTTCCTCCAGACCAGTGCCATCCAGCGCGTGCCCGTGCGGGTCAGCTTCCTCGACCTCGCGCCCGGCGCCGCGATCCCCGGGCGTATCGAGGTGTTCGACAACAACGACCAGCCGGTCGACTGGAACAACCCCGCCAACCTCCGCGGCAACACCGCGAACAACGCCAACCTTTACAACCGCAGCTACACCAATCAGGGCTTCCTCAACGTTCGCCGCACCCTCGGCTTCCTGCCGGTGCCCGCCGCGCTTCAGGTCGGCGTGCTGGAGAAGCGGGTGATGCTCGACACCAACCTGCGCAACGAAACCTGGACCTTCACCGGCCCCGACGGCGTCTCCGGCGCCACCGCGCCGATCGAGCCCTACCTGATGCAGCGCTACCGCAACGTGGACCCGGGCTACGGGATGCCGCCCATCGTCTGGATGTCCCCGAGCCGTGCCTTCCGCGCCTACCAACTCAACCCGCTCCTCTACCAACAGACGGACGCGCAACGCGTGTCCGTCCGGAACTCCCACATCGACAACAACGAGAACATCAAGGAGACGGTCCAGGCCGGTTACGTGCAGGCCGACACCCGGCTGCTCGCCGGCCGCCTGCGGGTCCTCGGCGGCATCCGCTACGAGCGCACCCTCGACCGCGGCATCGGCGGCTTGGTCGATACCGAGCGCGTCTGGCAGCGCCACCCCGATGGCGACTTCGTGCGCAATGCCGCTGGCCAGCGCCTGCGCCGGCCCGAAGCCGGGACGGCCGGCTCGCTCGCCGAGAGTCTCCTCGTCCGCGAGTACCGCGCGTCCTTCACCCGGAAGGAGTACGACGGGATGTACCCCAGCATCCACGCGACCTACAACGCGACCGAGGACCTCCTCGTCCGCGCGGCGTGGGCGCAGACCTACGGCCGGCCGAACTTCACCGACATCATACCGCGCACCGTGGCCAACACCAGTGCGCTCGATCCGGACGAGGACGACGAGCTGCGCCCGGGCCAGTTCCGTGGAACGCTGAATATCCGCAATCCCGCGCTGATGCCTTGGTCGGCGGACAACTTTGACCTTTCGGTCGAGCGCTACACCGAAGGTGGCGGACTGCTCTCGGCGGGCGTGTTCCTCAAGGAGCTCCGCGACTTCTTCGGCGATGCCTCGCGCCGCGCCACTCCCGAACTGCTCGCGGAGCTGGGCCTGCCCGAACGCTACCTCGACTGGAACATCAACACCAAGTTCAACTCCGGCGACGCGCGCATCACGGGCGCTGAGGTCAACCTCCGCCAGAATCTCCGCGCCCTCGGCCGCTGGGGCTCGTACTTCACTCTCTTTGGCAACGCCACCAAGCTGAAGCTCAAGGGCAACCCGGGCGCGTCCTTCTCCAGCTTCATCCCGACGAGCGGCAACTGGGGCTTCACCTTCGCCGCCCGCCGCGTGACCTTCACCGCCCGCTGGAATCACCGCGGACTAGACAAGCGGCTCCCGCAGGCCGCCTTCGGCCCCAACGGCTACGAGTACATCGAGGCCCGCACCGTGCTGGACGTGAACGGCACCTACCAACTGACGCGAACGCTCTCGTTCGTGGCCAGCGCCAACAATATCCTCAACGCGCCCTATCGTTTCCTGCGTTATGGCGACCTCACGCCAGCGCACGCCCGCCTCTACGCGGAGCAGGAGTACGGCATCCAGATGGCGATCGGCCTGCGCGGCAGCTTCTGAACGCCGCCGGGCGGCGGGGGACGCCCTAGAACTTGTCCCCCCGCAGGACCCGCACGTCGGACTCAAACGCCACCATCGCGTAGCGCGGGAATAGTTCCGCCCCGAGACGCTGCAACAGTAGGGTGGCGACCTCGGCCCGCACGATCACCTCGAACTGAGTGTTCGCGTACTCCGGGATGTCCGCTGGCCGGCGCCCGCGCGCGCCGCTGCCCTCGACCGGAAACGAGGTGTGGCCGCTGGCTCCGACCTCGGCCAGCAGCCGCAGGACGGCGTCCGCGGCGTAGGCCTCGCAGACGATGGTGACGAGCTTCATCGGGTGCAGGTTCATCGGCGTCAGGGTTGCAGCCACCGCGCGAACGCGTCGCACAGCGGGATGCCTAGGGTGAGGTTAAAGGGGAAGGTAATCGCGAGGGCCGCGGTGAGCGACAACGTCGGGTTGGCCTCCGGCAGGGCGAGGCGCACCGCCGCCGGCGCCGCGATGTAGGACGCGCTGGCGGCCAGCACCCCCAGCAGCATCGCGCCACCCGCGGAGAGCCCGGCGGCGGTGCCCACCGCCACGCCGAGCGCGCCGTTCAGCGCCGGCGCGACGACCCCGAAGCCGAGCAAAAAAGGGCCCACTCGCCGCAGGTCCTCGAGGCGCCGGCCCGCCACGATGCCCATCTCCAGCAGGAACAGCGACAGCACCCCCTGGAACGGCGTGACGAAGAACGGCCCGACCTTCTCCATCCCCGCCGGGCCGCACAGCGCGCCGACCACGAGCGCGCCGAGGAGCAGGAAGATGCTGCGGCCGAACAGCGCCTCCCGCACCACGAGTCCCAGCGGAACCGGCACGCCGCCCCCCGGCCCCAGCGCCCGCTTGCCCAACACCACGCCCACCAAAATCGCCGGGGACTCCATCACCGCCAGCAGCGCCACCGCGTGGCTCTCGTAGGACCGGCCGATCGCCGTCAGGTAATTGGTCGCCGCGAGGAACGTCACGGCGCTCACCGATCCGTAGTGCGCCGCGATCGCCGCCGCGTCCACCGACGGCAGCCGCCCGCCCCAGCGCAGCACCGGGTAGGTCCAGAGCGGGATGAAGGCCCCGAGCCCGATCGCCGCCAGCGCGGGCAACCACACCCGGCCGATGCCCGCCTCGGCGAGCGCGACCCCGCCCTTAAAGCCGATCGCGACCAGCAAGTAGATCGTCAGCGCCGAGTACAGGGCCTCGGGGAACTTGAGCTCGCTGCGGACCAGCGCTGCGGCCAGGCCCAGCGCGAAGAAGAGGACCGCCGGGGAGAGGAGGTTCGCGAGCAGCGCCTCGCTCATGAAGCGGCCGGCCGGCCCAGCCCCGCCCGCAGCTTCCGGCCC
>JBEDEF010000476.1:0-3356 GCA_041175845.1 Verrucomicrobiota bacterium | reverse complement strand
ATCCTCGGGGGCGCCGGGAAACTCGGCCACCACCTTGGTCGCCGAGGCGCCCCCGAGGATCCAGAGCTCGACGTTTCGGATCTCCTCGCGAGACAGCAGGGGTTTGCCGTCGGTCGGCATCACTTCGTCGTCGCCGGCCGGCAACGTGATCCGCCGGTAAAGCTCACTGCCCGCCGCATTTCCCGGCAACACCATCGCGCCGGACTCGGCCCCCTTCATCACCCAGGCAAAGCTGTCGAGCCGCAGCCCGGCCTTCTGCTTCTCTGGTCCGTGGCAGACCACGCAGTGTCGCTCGAGGATCGGACCGATGCGATCCTGGTAGAACGTCGTCTCCCCGCCCAACGGGAGCGCCGCGAGCAGCAGGCCCAGCGCCAGGCGCCGGCGGAAACGGGGGAGATCAGGCGAGGATGCCATCGATGACCTTGGCGGGCAGCACCCCGGTGAGCCGCTGATCCAAGCCCTGAAACCGGAAGGAGAGGCGGTTGTGATCCAGCCCGAACAGGTGGAGCATCGTGGCGTGCAGGTCCCGGATGTGCACCGGATCCTTCACGATGTTGTAGGAGAAGTCGTCCGTCTCGCCGAAGCTCAGGCCAGGCTTCACGCCCCCGCCGGCGAGCCACATGCTGAAGCAGCGCGGGTGGTGGTCGCGACCGTAGTTCTCGGCCGACAGCACGCCCTGCGAGTAGCAGGTGCGGCCGAACTCGCCGCCCCACACGACGAGCGTTTCATCCAGCAGACCGCGGCGCTTCAGGTCCGTAACCAGCGCCGCGGTGGGCTGGTCGGACTCCTCGGCCATCAGCTTGATGTTGCGCGGGAGGTTGCTGTGCTGGTCCCAGCTGCGGAGGAAGATCTGCGTGAACCGGACGCCGCGCTCCGCGAGGCGGCGGGCCATCAGGCAGTTGTAGGCGTAGGTGCCCGGCTCCTTGGCCTTCTCGCCGTAGAGGTCCCAGGTCGACTGCGGCTCCGAGGACAGGTCGGCGAGCTCCGGCACGGACGATTGCATCCGGAACGCCATCTCGTACTGGGCGATGCGGGCGTTGGTCTCCGCGTCCCCCACCCGCTCGAAGAGCTGGCGGTTCAGGGCGTTGACGCCGTCGATCATCGCCCGGCGCACGTCGCCGCTGACGCCCGGCGGGTTGTTGAGGTGCAGCACCGGATCCCCGGCGGAGCGCAGGGAGACCGCGGCGTGCTCGGGGGAGAGAAAGCCGGAGGACCACAGGCGGTTCGAAAGCGCCTGCACGTTGGTGCGGTGCGGCATCTTCGAAGTCATCACCACGAAGGTGGGTAACTCGTCGTTCATGGCGCCCAGCCCATACGATAGCCACGATCCGAGCGACGGACGCCCCGGGAACATGTTGCCCGTGGTGAGCTGCAGGATGGCGGGCTCGTGGTTGATCGCCTCCGTGTGGAGTGACTTCAGCACGCAGAGCTCATCGCCGATCCGCGCGGTGTGCGGAAAGAGCTCGGAAACCCAGTGTCCGGCCTGACCGTGCTGCGCGAACTTGTAGATGCTCGGCGCGATGGGGAAACGCGCCTGGCTCGCAGTCATCCCGGTGAGCACCTGGCCCCCGCGCACCGACTCCGGCAGATCCTGATCAAACATCCGCTGGAGCACCGGCTTGTGGTCCCAGGTCTCGAACTGGGACGGCGAGCCGGCCATGAAGAGGTAAATCGCCCGCTTGGCCCGGGGCGCGTAGTGGGGCCCGAGGACCGCGGGGCCCGCCGCCGTCTGCGCCGCCAGGGGCCGGCCAAGGAGGCTGGCGAGGCCGGCCCAGCCGAGGGCCTGCATCCCGCGCCCGAGGAAGTGGCGGCGTGTCTCCAGGGCCAGCCACTCGCGCCGCAGGGCGTCGGGCAGGCCGGGCAGATTCCAGATGGAAGGCCCCTCCCCCGCGTGGTCGGAACAGAGGTGGGGATCGCGGGCGAAGGGATTTTCCAAGGAGTGCATCGGACGTCCGCTATTTATTGAGGAACTCGTCGAGGTTGAGGAACTGGCTCGCCACCATCGTCCAGACGGCGCGTTCCACGGGCGACCAATCCCCGGGGCCCACCGGCGAGGCGCCGACCTTCAGGAGCGCGGCGGCCTGCTCCGGCTGCGCAGTGAAGAGCGCCTGCAGCCGCGCCTGCGAGGCAAGCAACGCATGCTCCTCCTGGGCCGCCAGGGGGCGAGCCAGAGTGGCCAGCGCCAGGAAACCCAGGCGATCCTCGCCGCGGGTCGCGGCAGCCAGGGCGCGTTCGCCCAGCTTGCGGGCCGCCTCGACCCACTGGGGGTCATTCAGCGTGACGAACGCCTGCAGCGGCGTGTTTGTCCGGGCCCGCCGGGAGCAGACCACCTCGCGCGAGGTCGCGTCGAAGGTCTCGAGGCTCGCGGGCGGCGAGGCGCGTTTCCAGAACGTGTACAGGCTGCGGCGGTAAAGACCATCGCCCTCCGAGGGCACATAGGTCCGGGTGTTGGACTCCGGCATTGCCACCTCCTCCCAGATCCCCGGCGGCTGGTAGGGGTTGACCGGCGGACCGCCGAGCCGCTCCACCAAAAGGCCGGCCGAAAAAAGCGCGGAATCCCGCAGCATCTCGCCGTCCATGCGGAAACGGGGGCCGCGCCCCAGCCACTTGTTGCCCGGATCCCGCGCGAGGACGGGCGCCGGCGCGGCCACCGCCTGCCGATAGGTGGCCGAGGTCAGGAGCAGACGATACAGCCGCTTCACGTCCCAGCCGCTCTCGCGAAACTCCACCGCCAGCCAGTCGAGCAGTTCCGGGTGGGTCGGACGGTCGCCCATCACCCCGAACTCGCCGCTGGATTCGACCAGACCCCGGCCGAAGACCTCCTGCCAGATCCGGTTGACCGCGACACGGGCGAACAACGGGTGCTCCGCCGTGAGGAGCCACTCGGCCAGGCCCCGGCGGTCAACCGGCGCGCCCGCGGGCAAAGGCGGCAGGAAATGCGGCACGGCGGGCCCCACCCGCTCCCCGCGGGCGAAGTAATCGCCGCGCTTCAACACATCGGAATAGGCCGGGGTGGTCTTCTCCGCCGCGATCAGCGTGGCGTCCCCATCCCGCGTCAGCAGCTCCAGCGCGGCGTCGTGGGCCGTGGCCAGCGCCGCCAGGCTGCGGTGCTCCGCATCCTTCTCCCCGAGGAAGAAACGGTCCGCGACGACGAAGGCCTCATCGGTGGTCCAGCGCCGGGGGTCGGGTTCCCGAGCCGTGATCTCCGCGGCGAGATCCTCAAACGGCACCCGCTGCACCTCCTCGGCGGCCAAGGCCCGCCGGTAGAAGCGGAAATCCTGATAGCGGGTCTCCCGCATCGGATTGTAGTCGTCCCGGCGTCCCACGTGCATCGCGGCATCCGTGCGGATGGAAGC
>JBEDEF010000475.1:0-5019 GCA_041175845.1 Verrucomicrobiota bacterium | reverse complement strand
GGGGATGATGAGGCCGAGGTCGGGCCGGCCGATGGTACGGGCGTAGGCCGCGCGCAGGAGCAGGTTCTCGGTGATCGTGTAGGTCGCGTTGACGCTCGGGAACCAGCCGTCGTAGTCGCGCGTGGCCCGCGCGCCGCGCTCCACGTAGCGGAGCTTCCGCAGGGCGAGCGGATCGGTGGTCACGAGCGTGGGCGCGCCGTTGGTGAAGACGAGGTTGCCGCGGGCGTCCTTCACGTACTGGGCGGTCGGGTCGTTGAGCACGCCGCGGCCCGTGTCGCGCGTGTGCTCGTAGCGGACGCCGCCAACCAGCAGCAGCCGGCGATCGAGGAGCCGCACGTCGCCGCGCAGGTAGGAGGCGGTGATGGTCTCGGTGAGCGCGGTCGAGTTGTTCGCGAGGGCCTGGTGGTAGCCGGGCTCGTCGAGCACGAACCATTCGGGTCGCTGCCGGAAGAGATCGTGGAACTTCACGCTGCTGAGCCAGCCCATCCGGCGGCCGAACACCGAGGGTGCGGTGGCCAGGAACTCCCCGTCGAACACGTCGAAGTTGCCCGCGGCGCGTGCCGCGGTGGTGGTCAGGCCGTTGGGTCGGAACGTCCACGTGCGGTTGCGGACCCGGCGGTCGCGGTCCATCCGCAGCCCGTGCAGGCCGGTCTTGAACGACCAGGGCAGGCTGCCGGTGAACTCGCGCGTGACGTCGAGCCGCGCGGTGGACTGGTGGGCATGCGTCTTCTGCTGGGAGGACGAGGGGTTGCCGAGGACGTAGTTGGCGCCGTCAAAGAGGTCGACCGGAACGCCCCCGCGGGTCGCGGAGTAGCGCGCCGGGATGACCCCGCCGCCCTCGCCCACGCCCTCGCCCCGGATGACGAGCCCGCTGATCGTCGCGGGCATGTTGTTGAAGTGCCCGTTGTCGAGGTCCGCCGAGAACGAGGTGGAGTAGGAGTGGGCGCCGAGCGCGTCGATCCGCCAGCGTCCGCCGCGGTGCTGGTACTTGACGGTGGCGTGGGTGGTGTCGGCCCCGGAGTCGCCGTTGTCGCCCGCGGCCTGGGTGACGATCCCGTTGCCGGCGCTGGAGCCCTGGGTGAAGCGCCGGTCGCCGGTGGCCCCCGCCCCGTAGTTCACGGCCAGGTCAACGCGCATGATGTTGTTGCGGATGCCGCGGTGCTGGACGGTCGCATTGAGGGTGTCGCGGGGAGAGAGCCGCCAGTCGGCGCCCGCCTGGAAGGTCCAGGTCCGGAAGATCTGGTCGAGGCTCTGCCAGGTGACCGACCGCTGGAAGCCGTTGATGAAGTTCCACTCGGCGAGGGTGTCCAGGTTGCGATCGCGCTCCATCGGGTTGCGGCGCCAGGTCTGGTTGGCGGCGAGGTTGAAGGCGAAGTTGCGGCTCACCGGGACCAACCCGCTCAGCTCGACGGAGGCGGGCTGCCAGCGCGGGGCGAAGTCGCCCGAGGGTCCGCGGGGACCACCGGCGATGGTGATCCCGTCGCGGTCGTCGATCACGTGGTAGAGCTGGTAGGAGAAGGAGGGCCGGCGCGCCTCGAAGCCGTTGCGGCGGATGATGTTCATCGAACCACCGAGGCTGTTGGCGGGCTTGTCCGGGGTCGGAACCTTGGAGACCTCGACGCGGGAGATGTTGGCGGTGGGGACGTCGAAGAGCGTGTTGGCCCGCCCTGCCCCGCGGGCGGTCGCGAGCTGGGCGCCATCCAGCTCGATCCCCGTCTGCGCCGCGGGGAGCCCGCGGATGATCACGTTCTGCGCCAGTTGCCCCCCACCCTCGTCGATGCTCACGCCGGGGAGGAAGCGCAGGAAGTCGCCGATGTTCTCGGCCGAACGGTCGCCATATTCGTCGTACGCGACGACATTGGTGATGTTGGGCGCCAGCCGGCGCTCGTTGAGCGAGACGGCCTGCGCGCTCATCTCGCGATCGGCCACCACGGTGAATTCGCCCAGCCGGACGGGCTCATCGCCCGCGCGCGGCAAAAGCTCAAAATCGCGCGTCCCGGTGCCATGCGGCGGTACGGTGACCGGAGCCGTCTGCCCCGCGAAGCCGAGGTAACTCGCCGTCAGGCGCGCCGGACCGGCGCGGACTCCGGCGATCCGGTAGGTGCCGTCGTCATCGGACACGGCCTGCAGGCTCGTCCCCTCGACGGAGACGACCACGTTGCGCAGGGCGGAGCCGCCGGTGGCGTTGAACACGCGGCCCTCGATCGCGCCGGTGGCCGTGGCCTGCGCCTGCGCGCCAACGAGCCAGGAACCGAGCAGGAGAAAGACCCCGAACGAGGTCCGCAGCCGGCGGACGTGACGGCAGGAATCGGGGGTTTTCATCGGGGGAAGAGATTAGTTATTATCCGTGGATGTTGGCGGCGTCGGAGATGCCGCCAAAATCCACTCGAGGTTGAAGCGGGCTGCGACGATGTCGGAGCCCTTTTCGTAAGGACAAACGACCGTCCCGTCGGGCAAGACGGCGAGGTCGGAGTAAGCGCTCGGGCCGGCGTCGAGGGTGCGGCTCACGGGCCAAGTGGCGCCGCCGTCGTCGCTGAACATCGAGGTGTTGTTGTGGTAGGGGCGCCACTCGACATCGTTGGAGGCGGTCGGGCCCATGATGCGCGTCGCGAGGAAGAGGCGGCCCTTCTTCGGGCCGAACTGCAGGGTGATGCCCGGCTGAAACGCGCCGACGGCCTGTGGCACGGTGTCGGGCGAGCCGTGGCTGAATTTGTTCGGGCGGACCGTGATGGTCTCGCGCGCCCAGGTGCGACCGTGGTCGCGACTGCGCCACAGGTAGCCCTTGTCGGCGCGGACGTAGAGGATTTCGCCGTTGGTTTCGTTGACGACGACCTTGCCTCCGGCATCGGGACCGATTGCGCGGGGCGGACTCCACGTGGCGCCGCCGTCGGCGCTTTTGCGGAGGAGCTTGTCGTGAAACGCGAGCACGTGGCCGTTGCGTGCGGTGACGATGTCGCGCCCGCCGCGGCCGTCGAAGAGTTGCTGGATCTGGAGCGACGGCGCATCGAGGAAAGCGCGGGCGTTGGCCGCGATCGCCGCACGATCGGCGGCGGCGAGCGTGGCGGTGGCGAAGAGGGCGAGACTGGCAAGACGCAGCCGCACAGTGGGGATGATTGCAGTTAGAACCGGACCCCGGTTGCGACCTGCCATTCGCGGCCTGGGTCGAGGGTATAACGGTGGTTGGCGGCGACATAGTAGATGTCGGTGTTGTCGAGAACGTTGGTCACCTTGGCGGACAAATCCCACGCGTAGCGGCTGCCCTTGGCGTGATACTTGTAGCCGACAATCGCATCGATGCGCCACCACGAGGGCAGCGGGCCCCAGTTGGGGGAGGCGCGCCCGGTCGAAGGCGTAATCGGCCGTTCGCCCGTGTAGATCGTGCCGAGGCTGGCGCTGAAGCCCTTGAGCGCACCGCGGGAGAAATTGTAGCGGTTGAAGGCCGTGAAGCGATGCTTGGGCTGGAGCTGCATCGCGACGCCGGTTCGATCGTTGCGCGCGTCGGTATTGGAGTAGCCAGCCATAACGAGCCATTGATCGGTCACGCGCCCATTGAGGCTGAACTCGACGCCGGTGCTGCGCTGCCCGCTTTCCTGGATAAAATACCCGTCGCGTTCAGGCGCGGGGTCAGCGCGCACCACATTATCCTGCAGGAGGTCGAACGCGGTGAGGAGCCCCTGCACCCGACCTGCGAGCAAACTGAAGCGGAGGCCAATTTCCTTTTGTTTGCCCACTTCGTTCTCCAATTCCGTGCCGTCGGGGTTGGAACGGAACTCGGGGCTGAAGGAGTTGTTGAGGTTTCCGTAAAGGGAGAGCGTCTTCGCGGCGTTGAGATGCCAGACGGCACCGGCGCTGCTGGTGGTGGCCTCGTCGAGACTGTAAACGGTGGGGGCGGCCAGACGCCGGAGACCGCCGCCGGCGAACCAGTTGATGGTCTTGCGGCGGAACTCGGTGCGGCGCGCGCCGGCCATCACGACAAAACGCTCCTCGGCGAAAGAGAACACGTCGTTGACGTAGTAATCCTGCGAGGCGGTGTAGGTTTGGGCATCGGCGGTGAGCGGCGCAGGTGGGCGCTGGGGAATGGCCGGCACGGGTGGCTCAGCGCCGCGGTCGAAGACGTTCATCGGGAGGAGCAGCAGGCGGTTGGTGAGGCCGCCGAGCGCGGGATTGGCGAGAAACTGGGCGTAGGTGAGATTGGGGTAGAAAGTGTTATTGCCGCTGATGGCGGAGGCATAAGTCGTGTTGCGGTCGTATTGCTGCTGCACGCCGAAGCCGGCGAGCAGCCGGTGGGCGATCGGGCCCGTGCGGACGTTCCAGACAATTTCGTCGCGGGTGCGGTAGTTGCGCGTGGTGCGCGGGAGTTCGCGCCAGCCACGGCCAGTGAGCGCGGTATCGCGGAGAATCGAAAGGGTGCCGCCGCCGGAGTTCGTTTCCTGCTGGAGCTGCTCGCGGGTCTCGTATTGGGCCTGCGCGCGGAACTGGAGATCGCGGGTGAAGGCGTGGCGGAAATCAAGCGACGTTACCTGCCGGGTGTTGCGGCGGAAGTCCTCGGGCACGACCCAGTTGGTCTTCCGCGGCATGACACGAAACACGCCGTCGCCTGTGACGAGGCCCTTCGGGTTGCCGAGATGGACGGGCGTCTCCCACGAGGCCTGCGTGTCGCGCCAATTGTAGACATAACCGACGGTCACCTTGGTGCGCGGGGTGATGTTCCACGCGAAGGTGGGCGCGACGCCCTTCTCGCGCCGGCGCTGGCCAAACCACGTCTCTCCCCGGTTGAGGGTGCCGTTGACGCGGAATAGCAGGCGGTCGCCGAGGGCCGGCAATTTGCCGACGTTCCAGTCAATTTCGGTGCGGAGCGAGCGCGCATCGCTGAGGATGGAGCGCAGCGCCGTCGCGGCGGCGGGCCGGGGCTGCTTGGTGATGCGATTGAACGTGGCGCCGTAGCCGCCGGAGCCATAGAGGATGGCGGCGGGGCCGCGCAGCACCTCGACGCGCTCGATGTTGGCGAGCGGCTGGGAG
>JBEDEF010000474.1:0-9093 GCA_041175845.1 Verrucomicrobiota bacterium | reverse complement strand
ACCTCCTCTGGCGTTCCCTCCGCGGCGATCCGTCCGCCCGCAGCGCCCGCCTCCGGACCCACCTCGATGATCCAGTCCGCCGCGCGCAAGACATCCGTGTGGTGCTCGACGATCACCACGGAATTCCCCTGCTCCACCAGCGTCTGGAGGACTTCGAGCAACCGGGCAACGTCGTGCCGATGTAAGCCGGTGGTGGGCTCGTCGAGCAGCAGGAGCGCCGGGGCCTGGGCTTCGCTGCCGCGCGAAGCCGCCAGGTGGCGCACAAGCTTGAGGCGCTGTGCCTCGCCGCCGCTGAGGGTGTTGAGCGGTTGCCCGAGAGGAAGGTAGCCGAGCCCGACGGCCTCCAGTCCGGCCAATCGGCGTTGGATCGCGGGCTGCGGGGCGAAGACCGCCAGGGCTTCCGTCACCGTCAGGTCGAGAAGGTCGGCGATCGAGTGGCCGGCCCAGCGCACGGCGAGTACCTCCGGTTTGAAGCGGCGGGTTCCGCAGGCCGGACAGGGTACGAAGACATCCGACAGGAACTGCATCTCGACGCGTTCGTGGCCCAGGCCTTGGCATTGGTCGCAGCGCCCCTCGCCCCCGTTGAAGGAAAACGCGGAGGCACCCAGACCAGCGGCGCGCGCGTCCGGAGTCGCCGCGTAAAGTTCGCGCACGAGGTCCCAAGCCTCGACGTAGAGCACCGGCGTGGACCGCGGAGTGCGGCTGAGCGGAGATTGGTCTACCAGCACGATCTCCCCCACCGGTTGATCGAGCGTGAGCCGGCGGATCGTCGCGGGCTCCTCCGCCGGTAGTCCGCGGTGGCGGAGCAGGCCTTGGTGGAGCGCGGCATCGAGGAGGGTGGACTTGCCGGAGCCGGAAACGCCACTGAGGCACACGAGACGGCCGAGGGGCACGCACACGTCGAGATCCTGGAGGTTGTGTCGGGTGATCCCCTCGAGCCGGAGGCAAGGATGGTTGTCTGGTACCGGCCGCCGGGATGGACGGGCGGAGTCGCCCGCGCGGCCCGACAGATACCGCCCGGTGAGGCACTCCGGGTGCACCAGCATTTCGGGGACGGAGCCTTGGAAGACAATCCGGCCGCCGCGCCGGCCCGGCTCGGGCCCGACCTCAATGACCTGGTCGGCGGCACGGATCACGGCTTCGTCGTGCTCAACCACCACGGCCGTGTTGCCCGCGTCGACCAGCCGCCGGATCACGCCGAGGAGACGGCGTACATCGCGCGGATGGAGACCGACGCTGGGTTCATCGAGTACGAACAGAGTATCGACCAACGAAGTGCCGAGGCAGGCGGTGAGGTTCACCCGGGCAACTTCGCCGCCGGAAAGGGTGCGGGAAGGGCGGTCCAAGGTGAGGTGGCCGAGCCCGACCTCCTCCAGGTAGCCAAGGCGGGTAAGCATCGCCGACACGGCCACGCCGGCAGCCGCCGTGGGGGCCGGGGCGGCGTGATTCGCCTCCGCAAGCAACGCCCGCAGCGCCGTGACGGACATCCGGTAGAGATCCGGCAGCGTGTGTCCCCGCCAGCGCCAGCAGAGGGCCTCGGGCTGGAGGCGTCCGCCGCCGCAGTCGGGGCAGGGAAGTGCCGCGCGGTAGCGGGAGAGGAACACCCGCACGTGCATCTTGTAGGTATTGCGCTCCAACCAGCGGAAGAAGCCGTGCAGGCCGTACCACGCGTCCGACCCGCCCCCATCGTCGGCGCCGGGTTCACCCTCGAGCACCCAGCGCCGCTGGGCCTCGGTCAAACGGGAGAAGGGAACATCGGTCGGCACGCCCTGCCGGCGAGCGCAGCGGAGGAGGTCCCGTTTTGAACCGCCGTAGACCTCGCTCTCCCAGCAGCGGATCGCGCCTTGGGCGAGGGAGAGCGAGTGGTCTGGGATGGCGAGAGCTGGATCGAGCTCAAGAATGCGCCCGAAGCCTCGGCACCGGGGGCAGGCGCCCAATGGCGAGTTGAACGAAAAAAGCGCGGGGCTCGCGGCCCGAAAGACGCGGCCGGTGAGGGGCGAACGCAATCCCCGGGAAAAACGCCCGGCGGAAACCAGCTGGCCGCGCTCCTCGGCGAGAAGTTCGAGCTCACCGCGGCCGAACTGGTAGGCCTTTTCGGCCGCCTCGAGGAAGCGGGCGCGTTGGTCGCCGGCGAGCGCCAGCCGATCCTGTGCGACCAGCAGCTGGTCGCCGTTCCCGAGGGGCGCGAGGTCAGCCAAGAGGTCGGCGAGACGCCGGGCCGCGTAGCCTGCTCCCGCTTCAGGCAGCAAGGCACGGACGTAGCCCTGCGCCTGTAAGCCCGCGAGGATCTCCGCCCAGCTCAGGGCGGCCGGGCGAACCACCCGGAAGGCGACGACGACGGTGCGTGGGGCGAGGTGGGCGCGCGCGTGTTCCCAAACTGCGGGCGGATGGTCGTCGCGCACCGGCGCCCCCGTGGCTGGATCGATGCAGGCCGCAACGTGACTGAACCAGACCTTGGCGTAGTCGGTCAGCTCCGTCATGGTCCCGACCGTGGAGCGGGAGGTGCGCACGGTGTTGGTCTGCTCGATCGCAATCGAGGGCCGGATGTTTTCCACCCGATCCACGCGGGGCGCGGGCAGCAGCTCGAGGAACTGGCGGGTGTAAGCGCTGAACGTCTCGACGTAGCGGCGCTGGCCTTCCGCATGGAGCGTGTCGAAGACGAGCGAGGACTTGCCTGCGCCGCTAAGGCCGGTGACGACGACGAAGCGGCCCAGGGGCAGGTCGAGGTCGAAACCCTGCAGGTTGTGCTGGCGGACGCCGCGGAGCCGGATGCATTCCGGGGCGGGAAGGGAGGAAGGCGCGGAGACGGGCACGGGCGGACGAAGCAGGCCGCGCCGGCAAAGGCAACCGGCCCGGAAAGATCGGCGGGCTCAGCCGGTCGCGAGCGTGAGGCGGGCGCCCGCGGCCATGATCGCGGCGGCCACGGCGGGGGCCGGCGGGGTGTCGGTGACGATGTTGATCCGGGGGCCGAACGGCGTGGTCAGGCTCAGCGCCTTCCGACCGAACTTCGAGGCGTCGAGGGCGAACACGGTCCGTTCCGCGGCCGCGATCATTCGCCGCTGGGTGCTGATTAGAAGCGCGTTGTGGTTCCAGATGCCGCGCTCGGTGACGCCTGTGCCGCCAAGGATCGCGAGGTCCGCGTGGACCTGCTCCAGTGCTGCCTCGCAGGCCGGACCGACCAGCATGCCCTGCCGCGCGAGGATGTTGCCGCCCGTGACCATCGTCTCGCCGGCGCCGAACTCGCCGAACAAGGCGGCCACGGGCAGCGAGTTAGTGATCACTTGCACCTGTTTCTCGACCAACAGGCGAGCGACCGCGAAGGTCGTTGAGCCGCCGTCGAGGATCACGGTGGTGCCGGGGGCGACCTGTTCCGCGATCACGCTCGCGATGCGGAATTTGCGATCCGCCTGACGCTGGATGCGGGTGAGGAAGTCGTTCTCGAGGGCGAGCGCGTCACCTTCGACGAGGGATGCGCCCCCGTGATGGCGCCGGACTACGCCGCGGTCCTCGAGGCCGTCGAGGATGCGCCTCACGGTCGACAGCGAGCCGCCGAAACGTTGGGCGAGCGAGTGCAAGTCCGCGTACTTGTGCTCGCGCAGGTGGCGCTCGATCAGGTCGGTACGCTGCTTGTTGGTCATCTTCCGAGGGTGGGGAGCAGGCGGGCGAATAGGTCGAGATAGGCTGCGACCTGGCGGGTGGGGGAGAAGTTTTCCCGCGCAAAGGCCCGCGCCGCCCGGGAGCACCGGGTGCGGACTGCGGGTTCGGCCGCGAGGCACTCACGGAGTCGTTCGCGGAATGCTCCGTGATCTCCCCGGGGAATCATCCAGCCAGTCTCGCCCGGGAGGAAACACTCCTCGATGCCCTGCGCCGCGGTGGCGATCACCGGTAGGCCGTGGGCTTGTGCCTCGATGAGGAAATTAGACAGCGCCTCGCTTCGAGAGGCGTGAACCGCGACATCGGCGGCGGCATAGAGCGCGGAGGGGTTGGCGATGAAGCCGGGAAAACGCACCCGATCGCCGAGGCCCGCCGCCTGCGCGTGGCGCCGGCACGTCTCCAGCGAGGGACCTTCCCCGACCAGCCACAACTCCCACGGCGGCGCGGCGGGCAGGCCGCGGGCGATCTCGATCAGTTCCTGCTGGTTCTTCTCCGGTCGGAACATCGCCACGCACACCAGCACCCGGGCGTCGGGCGGCGTGCCGAGGCGCGATCGCCACGCCGCGCGGTGCGCATCCGCCTCCGCCGCGTTTGCCTCCGGCGGGAAGACCAGCGAGTTGGGGATCACGGCGACCTTTTCCGCCGCGAGGCCGTGTTTTCCGATGAGATGGGCGCGCGCTTCGCGGCTGTTGGCGACGATGTGGCGACTGGCGCGGAGCGTACGGCGGAACCAAGCGGGCAGCGACTTTCCCGTCCGCATGGTCGCCACCACGGGCGCCAGCGGAGTGAGCCTCCAGCCTAGGCAATTCGCCATCCGCCCCATCAGCATGATCAGGTCGGGCGCTTGCGCGCCGACTTGCCGTCGCAGGCCCGGGGCGAACCAGTCGAGGCCGAGGTCCCGGGGCTGCAGGGAGAGGTGGGTCACGGCCGGGGATACGGTTCCCGCCAGCGCACCACCGGGACGGAAGGTGAGCAGGGTGGTCGTATGACCCGCTGCGGCAAAGGCGTTGGCGAGGAGGATCGATTGGCGCTCCGTGCCGCCACTGCGCAGGTGATCCTGGAGAAGAAGCAGCCGCATCAGCGTAGCGAGTGAAGACGCACGGTCATTCGGAGGGGAGGTTGGGCCGCGTGGCGGCCTGAGGCAACCGCGGGCTCGTGCGCCGCGGAGAAAGCGTTTGACGGTTCCGGTGGCCGCTCCGACCGTGCGGGATGGCTGAAACCGTAGACTACGATCTCATCGTCATCGGCGGCGGACCGGCCGGCTACGCCGGGGCGATCCGGGCCGGGCAGCTCGGCAAAAAGGTCGTCTGCATCGAGCAGGAACGGGCCGGCGGCACCTGCCTGAACTGGGGCTGCATCCCGACCAAGGCGCTGCTGAAGAGCGCCGAGCTGTACCGCACGCTGCGGAAGGTGGACGCCTTCGGGCTGAGCGTGGGCGAGGTCGGCTTCGACTTCGCGAAGGTGATGGAACGCTCCCGCGGGGTGGCCGGCCAGATGGCCAAGGGCATCGAGTTCCTGTTCCGCAAGAACAAGGTCGACTACCTCGTCGGCCGGGCACAGGTCGCTGCGCCAGGGATGGTCGAGCTTACCGAGGGCGAGCATAAGGGGCGGTTCCTGCGGGGCCGGCAGATCCTCCTCGCCACCGGCTGCAAGCCCCGCCGCCTGCCCGACGTTCCGGTCGATGGCGAACGGGTGATGACTTCTCGCGAGGCGCTCGTCCCCCGGGCGCGGCCGCCGGCTTCCCTCGTTATCATTGGGGCCGGGGCGATTGGCGTGGAGTTCGCTTACTTTTACAGCGCCTTTGGCACCAAGGTAACCCTGGTGGAACTGATGCCGCAGCTCGTGCCGGTTGAGGACGAGGAGGTCGGGCGCGGCCTGCAGCGCGCCTTCGAGAAGTCCGGGATCACGGTCCACGTTGGAACCAAGGTCGAGGGCATCGCGGTCAGGCCGGACCGGGTGACGATGAAGCTGGTGCCGGCCGCGGGTGGCGCGGCGGCGTCCATTGAGGCGGAGAGCTTGCTGGTCGCCGTGGGGGTCGCGCCCAACCTAGAAGGTGCGGTCTCACCCAAGGTCCGCCTCGAACTCGATCGAGGTTACCTCAAGGTCGACGATCGCTACGAGACCAGCGTGAAGGGAATCTATGCGGCCGGAGACATCATCGGTCCCCCTTGGCTCGCGCACGTCGCCACCTTCGAGGCGATCCAAGCGGTGCATGCGATGTTCGGGCACTCCCATCAGGGACGGGTGAAGGTCTTTCCGGGCTGCACCTATTGCCAGCCGCAGATCGCGAGCACCGGGCTGACCGAGAAAGCCTGCAAGGAGAAGGGACTCGCCTACAAGGTGGGCAAATTCCCCTTCGCGGCCTCGGGCAAGGCGGTGGCGGCGGGCGACGCCGAAGGTTTCGTCAAGGTGATCACCGACGCCGCCACCGGCGAGATTCTCGGGGCGCACATCCTCGGTAACGAGGCCCCGGAACTCATTGCGGAATACGTGCTGGCGATGAACCTCGAGGGCACCGTCGAGGAGATCCACCACTCGATCCACGCCCACCCGACGCTGAGCGAGGCGCTCGCGGAGGCCGCGGCCGCCACCAGCGGCGAGGCCATTCATATCTGAGCTCCGGACAGAGCCCGCCGCGACGCTCCGACCTGAGAAGCGGCGGGGCCGTACCGCTCAGTTGTTGAACCGGAACAGCGCGACGTCGCCGTCCTGGAACACGTATTCCTTGCCTTCGAGGCGGTACTTCCCCGCCTCCCGCGCCGCGGCGACGCTGCCGAGGGTCACGAGGTCTTGGTAGGAGACGACCTCGGCCTTGATGAAGCCTTGTTCGAAGTCCGTGTGGATCACGCCCGCGGCCTGCGGGGCCTTCCAACCCTTCTTGATGGTCCACGCCCGGACCTCCTTCTCGCCCGCGGTGAAATAGGTCTGCAGGCCGAGCAACTGGTAGGAGGCGCGGATTAGCGCCGACACCCCCGAGTCCGCCACCCCTAGGTCGCGCAGGAATGCGCGGGCTTCCTCCGGTTCTAGGTCAATGAGCTCGGATTCGATCTTCGCGCTGATCGGTACGTAGGCGGCGTCGTGGTGGGTGCGGACGAACTCCGCCACCTGTTGGACGAACGGGTTGCGTTCGGCCTCCGCGAGGTCCCCCTCGGCGACGTTGCACGCAAAGAGCACGGGCTTGGCCGTGAGCAGCTGGAATAGCTTCAGTTGCGCCTTCTCATCCTCCGTCGCCGGCAGCAGGTTCGCGGTCCGGCCGGCGTTGAGGTGCGGCTCGAGCCGCTGCAGCAGCGTCAATTCAGCCTGCGCTTCCTTGTCCCCGGACTTAGCCTTCTTCAGCGTCTTCTCGATCCGCTTGGTGACCGCATCGAGATCCGCGAGCACGAGCTCGGTGGTAATGACTTCGATGTCCCGCACGGGCTGGATCCCGCCCATGGTGTGGACGATGTCCGGATCCTCGAAGCAGCGCACGACCTGCACGATCGCGTCGACCTCGCGGATGTTGGCGAGAAACTGGTTGCCGAGCCCCTCGCCCTTGCTGGCGCCGGCGACCAGCCCCGCGATGTCGACGAACTCGATCGCGGCGGGGACGACGACGTTGGTGCGGGCGATCTTCTGCAGGGCGTAGGCACGCTCGTCGGGTACCACGACCACGCCGACGTTGGGACTGATGGTGCAGAAAGGGTAGTTGGCGGCTTCGGCCTTCCGGGAACGTGTCAGCGCGTTGAAGAGGGTGGATTTGCCGACGTTGGGCAGACCGACGATGCCAGCTTTGAGCATAGGGGGGTCGAGGGAGGGCGCGGAAGCGGGGCTTGACAAGCCGATTGTGGACCGGTGATCTGGCCGGCTTTTCCAAGTCTGCACCGTTCCGCAATCTCCCAGCTATGGCCCTTAAAATCCGTCTCACCAAGGTCGGCTCCGTCCACCAGCCGCTATACCGCGTGGTTGTTGCCGAAGCTCGTTCCCGCCGCGATGGCGCGGCAGTCGAGAATCTGGGCACTTACACGCCCAAGGCGAAGGGCTCGCCGGTAAATCTCAACTTGGAGCGCGTCGACTACTGGTTGAGCAAGGGCGCCACGCCGACCGACACGATGCACGCGATGATCAAGAAGGTCCGCCGCGCCACCGCGGCCGCCGCGAGCTGAGCGTCGTTCCCTGACTTGTTTTTCCCGCCCGGGCCCCGTGCCCGGGCGGTTTCGTTTCTGGCCCCTGCCATGCCACTCCTGATCGATGTAATCACCCTGTTCCCGCGTATGCTGGACGGGTTCCTCGCCGAGAGCATTCTGGGCAAGGGGATTGCGGCGGGCAGCCTGGCCGTGCGGGTGCACGATCTTCGGACGTGGACCACGGACCGGCACCGGACGGCAGACGACCGGCCGTTCGGCGGCGGCGCCGGCATGGTGCTGAAACCTGAGCCGGTGTTCGCCGCGATCGAGCAGCTGCAGACCCCGGGTTGCCGCCGGATCTACCTGACGCCGGACGGCCGGCCCTTCTCTGCGAGTCTCGCGCAGGATTTGGCGCGGGAGAATCACCTGATCTTCCTGAGCGGCCACTATGAGGGCATTGACCAGCGCATCCGCGACCGGGTGATCGACCAGGAGGTCTCCATCGGCGACTACGTGCTCACCAACGGTACCCTCGCCGCCGCGGTCGTCATCGATGCCCTCGCGCGCTTCATCCCGGGGGTGCTCGGGCAGGAAAAGTCATTGACGCACGAATCCTTCACCAGCAGCTTACTCGACTTTCCTCAATACACGCGTCCCGCCGAGTTCCGGGGCATGTCCGTTCCCGAGGTCCTCCTCTCCGGAAACCATGCCGAGATCGAACGCTGGCGGCACGCGCGTCAGGAGGAAAAAACCCGCCAAGTCCGACCCGATTTGCTCAAATAACCAACCGTCATGAACCCGATCATCCAGGAAATCACCGCCCATCAGGTGAAGAAAGACGTCACGCCCTTCAAAGTGGGCGACGGCGTGCGCGTCCACACCAAGGTCCGTGAAGGCGACAAGGAGCGGGTCCAGATCTACGCCGGGATCGTGATCGCGCGGAAGGGCCACGGCATCCACGAGACGTTCACCGTGCGCCGCCTCAGCTATGGCGAGGGGGTCGAGCGGGTTTTCCCGGTGAATTCTCCGAACATCGAGAAGATTGAGGTGGAGCGCGAGTCCGAGGCGATGCGCGCGCGCCTGTATTATCTGCGCGGTCGCACCGGCAAGGCCGCCGTGGCGATCAAGGAGAAGGATCGCGCGGCTGAGATCCACGCCCAGCACGAGGCGGAGAAGGCGGCCAAGGCCGCCGCCGCCGCGCCCAAGGCGGGGGCCTGATCCCCGCCGCCGCCGGGCGGACCGTTCTGCCCGCCGCCCCAACCGTCGCCCTCCGGCGACGGTTTTTTTGCGTGCCGGCGGGCCAACTTCAGGCTTCCCCGGGGGAGTCGCGGGCTGT
>JBEDEF010000473.1:0-2700 GCA_041175845.1 Verrucomicrobiota bacterium | reverse complement strand
GTCTGGTCGCTCTTCGTGCTGCTGGCCCTGACCGCGTGGCAGGGCCACCTCGGGATCGTGTGGGCCGCCTGCCGGACCGGCCGCGCGCTCGGGCCGCACCTGCTCTCGGCGATCCTGCTGACCGGCAACTGGCTGGTCTACGTCTGGGGCGTGAACACCGGCCAGGTGATCGAGACGAGCCTCGGCTACTTCCTGGTGCCCCTGGTGAACGTGGCGGCGGGGCGGTTCATCCTGCACGAGCGGCTCCGGCGGGCACAGTGGGTGGCGATCACCAGCGCGGCAGCCGGGGTGGCGGTGATGATGGCGCAGGTGGGCCGGCCGCCGTGGATCGCCCTCGCGCTGGCGGCGACCTGGGGCGGCTACGGCCTGCTGCGGAAGCAGTCCCCGCTGGACGCCCTGCCGGCGCTCACACTGGAGACGGTGCTTTTCCTGCCCCTGGCGGCGGGCGTCCTCGGTTGGGGATGGGTGGCCGGCAGTGGGGCACTGGGCCGGGTCGATGGCGCGACCCACGCCTTGCTGCTGAGCGCCGGGGTGATCACCACCATTCCCCTGCTCTTATTCGGCTACGGCGCGCGCCGGATCCGGCTCTCGACCTTGGGCCTGCTGCAGTACCTGGCGCCTTCGGTGCAGCTGGTCATCGGTGTCTGGGTGTACCGGGAGCCATTCGCGCGCGAACGGGCGCTGGGGTTCGGCTTCATCTGGGCCGCCCTCGCGCTGTACACAGCGGACAACCTGCTCGCCGCCCGCCGCGCGCGGGCCTGATCAACGCGGGGGCCCCGGCCGCCGGAACACCAGCAGGTGCTGGCGGGGCAGCACGCCGAGGTTCTCGACGAACTCGAGCGGGTGCACCGCCATCTCCCGCCGCACCTGGGCGACGGTCATCTTGTGCAGGGGCTTGATCGGCACCTCCGGATCCTCCCCGCGGTACTCCACCAGCACCAGTCGGCCGCCCGGCTTGAGCGCCCGCGCGAGCCCCGCTGTGACCTCGAACGGGAATTCCAGCTCGTGATAGACGTCGACCAGCAGAATGAGGTCGAGCGCGCCTTCCGGCAGCCCCGGATCGCGCGCCGTCCCGAGCACGGGCAGCACGCGCTCGGCGACCCCGCGCCGCGCGACGTTGGCCTGCAGCAGCTCCAGCATCAGCGGCTGAACCTCGACCGCGTGGACGCGGCCGCCGGGACCGACGCGTTGCGCCATCCGCCAGGTAAAGTACCCGCTGCCCGCCCCGAAGTCCGCGACCACGTCGCCCGGCCTTAGGCGTAGCGCCTCCAGGAGGAGGTCGGTGCGCTCCTCTTCCTCGCGCTCGGAGCGCTCGAGCCAGCCGGCGCCGAGGTGGCCCATCACTTGGGAGATTTCACGGCCGAAGTAGTACTTGCCGATGCCGTCGCGGGTGCGGGGGCCTGCCTCGTAACGGGCGGCGGCCAGCGCCGCAGGCGCCGGCGTCTCCGCCGGGGTGGCGGCCGGCAACGCGGCCGCGAGGCTGAGCAGGGCGGGAAGGAGCCGGGCGGGGTGCATCGGGAGAAGCCAGTTCAAATATCGATCACGCGCGGGTCGGCACCGGGGCGCGGCACGAGGCCCCAGGCTGCAGCGGAGTGCTCGCCCCCGCAATGCGGGCACGGGATGGCGTTCCGGACGGTCCGGCAATGCGGGCAGACGCCACCGGTCGAGAACGGATCAAAACCCTGGCGGCAGCCGGGACAGAGCCACAGCGGTCCGCCCGGGGGCGACATCCGGCAGTCGGGACAGGAGTAGCCGGGATGACGCGGCAGGCGTTCAAGGGCCTGCAAGTGCCGGGCGTGGCGGAAACCGCTGAGGCAATGCGACCCGAGAAAGCCGGTGATGAGCAACGTGAAGAGCCAGCGCTGGGGCTGCAGCACCAGCAGGGTGGCGGCCAAGGCGACGACGCCGACCGCGCCGGAAATCGCGGCGATCCGGAGGCTGCGCGCGCGGCCGACGAAGAACCAGAGGATCGAACGCAGGATCTGCCCACCATCGAGCGGGTAGACCGGGACGAGGTTGAACGCGAGCAGGCCCGAATTGATCCAGAACAAAGCGCTGAGGAAGCGCCGGTAGTCCGGGCTGTCTAGACCCCAGCCAAACTGCGAGCGCGCCCAGGAGAACCCAAGGATGACCGGGATCAGCAGCACGTTGACCAAGGGGCCGGCCGCGATGCTCCACAGCTCAGCTGCCGGCCGCGGGGGGGGTTGCACAAACGCCACGCCGCCCAGCGGCCAGAGGATGATCTCATCCGCCTTGCCCCCGGTCTGCCGGCACGCCAACGCGTGGCCGAACTCGTGTAGCAGCACGATGCCGAAGAGTGCGAGGTACTCGGCGACGTTCCACGCGAACGACGTGTACGCGCGGGTCCGCACGCTCAGGTCGATCGCCGCGAACAGGAACCACCACCAATGGAGGTAGACGCGGACGCCCGCGAACCGGAAGAGCGGGAACGAACCCGAGCGCGAAGGCAGCATCAGCCGGAACAGGGGGCCCGCCCGGACGCGCCGGGAAAAGCAGGCAGGAGGCGGGTGGGTTTCACTTGCCCTTCAGGATCGTGAAGTGGTCGAGCCGCTCGCCCTTCTCCGTCAGGAAGGCCGCGTCCAGACGGTTGCCGTCCACGTCGAGCACCAGCGAGCCAAGCCGGTAGAGGGAGAGGAACATCGCCGGGTGGTCGAGGAAACCGCGCGCCGCCGTCTTCTC
>JBEDEF010000472.1:0-7559 GCA_041175845.1 Verrucomicrobiota bacterium | reverse complement strand
GGGTCGGTCGGCGGCGCCCAACGGTCGTTGGTTTCCTTGGGATAAACGTGCACTTGCAGCTGGGTGATCCCCGCGAAGCGCTCCCGCCGCAGCGCCTCGAGGTCGCGGCGGAGTTCGGCCTCGTTCCCGTGCATCCACAGCAGGGTATCACCCTCCGGAACGAGGGCCCGCCACGCTCGCAGTTCCGCGACCTTGCGGGACGCGAGGATCACCTGCCGGGTGAGGTCGTGGCGGCGCACCTCCTCCGCGAGCCGCGAGAACTCGATGCTCTTGATGTCGAGATACAGCCGGCGTTCCGGCCGCCCGGCCATGCGGGCAAAGATGGTCCCCATCGGCACGACCTGGCGCCCCCGGAACTGCGCGCCCTTCCACGCGCCCACGTCGAGGGCCGCCAGCTCGGCGTAGGTCACGTCTTGGACGCCCTTGCGCTGCAATTCCGGCGGGGCGTCCTTCACCACGCGGGCAAAGGTGGCGTCGTGGAACGGCACGATCACGCCGTCCCGCGTCATCCGCAGGTCGGCCTCCGGGATCACGCCCAGCCGCCAGCCGAGTTCGAAGGCCTCGACGGTATTTTCCTCCGCAAGGTGTCCGACGCCGCGGTGGCCCTGAATGACCACTTTGCCGGGCCGCAGGTGGTCGCGGGCGCGCCACGCTTCGGTCCCGCCTCCGGCCACGGCACCGGCGAACAGGGCGAGCAACGGCAGGAGGGTACGGGCGGCGGGCATCGGCGGCAGCGGTGGCTGTCGGTGCCCGGAGTGGTGCGCGATGGCAATCCCGGGGTGCCGGCGCCGGGGTGGTAATTGCCCCGTTTGGGCCGTAGTTCTCCCCACCGGTTGCAGCCTCGCCTTCCGGCCGCCGGTGCATGATCCTCCGGAGACCTGTGTTCCGCCTGTTTGACGAATCCACCCTCTGCTTCGCCGCCGCGCTGGCTGCGACCGTCGTCGGCTTGGTCGCTGGACTGCGCTCTCGCCGCAATGCGGCGGACTGGAGCTTTGTCGCGGGCCTCTATTTGTTGGCGCTCGACCGCTTCTTCGCCGGCCTGAGTCTTCTGGCGGAGACGGCCGGTGGCGTGGAGCGCTGGCAGCAATGGCGGTTGATGACCGTGGCGCTGGCTCCGGGAGTCTGGCTGGTTTTCAGCCTCACGTACGCGCGGCTCAATGCCCCCGTATTCCTCCGCAGCTGGCGCTGGCTGTGGCCCGCCGCGCTGGTGTTACCAGGCGCGATCGTGGTCGCCGAGTTTGGCGAGCTCTTCCAGGTCCAGACGGCGCCGGAGGAACGGTGGGTGCTGGTGCTCTCGGGCCCAGCGAAGTTCCTCTACGTGCTGATCTTGCCGCTCAGCATTTTTATCCTCGCCAACCTCGAGCGGACCTACCGCGCCGCGGTCGGCACGCAGCGCTGGCGGATCAAGTTCATGCTGCTCGGCGTGGGGATCCTCTTCCTCTCGCAGCTCTACACCGCCAGCCAGGCGCTCCTCTACGGGGCCCTCGGCTCGTCCCTGGAGACCACGCGCTCCCTCGCGATGCTGGTGGCGCTGGCGGTGATCGGCCGCCATCTGCTGCGCACCACCAAATTCGAGGCCGAAGTCTATCCATCGCAGTCCGTCTTGCAGGGCTCGATCATCATCTTGCTCGCCGCCGGCTACCTGGTGCTGGTCGGCCTGATCGCCAAGCTGGCGACGCTCTTCGGCGGGACCTCCGCCTTTGCCCTCAAGGCCCTCGTGCTGCTGGTCGCGATGGTGCTGCTGGTCGTGCTCGCCCAGTCTGACCGCATCCGCCTGCACCTCCGCCGGTGGATTAGCCGCCACTTCCAGCGCCCGTTCTACGATTACCAGTCGGTCTGGCGGAAATTTTCCGAGGGCACCGCGGAGATGACCGACACGACCGCCCTCTGCCGCAACACGGTCAAGCTCTCCGCCGACGTCTTCCAAGCGCTCTCCGCCACCATCTGGCTCGTGGGTGAGGATGGAGACCGGCTCGAGGTCGCCGCCTCGACCTCGCTCAGTCCCGAGAAGATCGCCGCCACGCGGCCGGAACCAGCCGAGGTCGCCCTGGTGATGGCGCATTTCAGCACGCATCTGGCACCGGTGGACATCGAACTGGCCCAGACGCCATGGGCGGAGGCGATCCGTCGCTGGCAACCCAGTGAGTTCCCCGGGCGGGGAGGCCACCGGATCTGCGCCCCCCTCGGCCGCCAGGGCCGGGTCATCGGGCTGATGGTCATCGGCGACCGCATCGGCGGAGTCTCCTTTCCCGAGCAGGATATGGATATGCTCGGCTGCGTGGTCGACCATCTGACCACGCGGCTCCTGAACGTCCAGTTCGCGCAACGCCTGGTGCAGTCGAAGGAGCTCGAGGCGTTCCAGGCGATGGCGACGTTCTTCGTTCACGACCTGAAGAATGCCGCCTTCACGCTGAATCTGATGCTGCAGAACCTGCCGCGGCACTTCAACGACCCGGCCTTCCGTGAAGACGCCCTGCGCGGGATGGGCAAGACGGTCGAACACATGAACCGGCTGATCGCCCGCCTCGGCCAGCTCCGGCACGACCTAAAGCTGAACGTGGCACCCACCGACGTCTCTGCCCTGGTTGCCCGGTGCGCCGAGCCCCTGGCCGCCAATGCCACGCAGACCTTCACCCGCGACTTGCCCGTGTTGCCCGCCGCGGCGGCCGATGCGGAACAGCTCCAGAAGGTGGTCACGAATCTCATTCTGAACGCGATTGAGGCGACCCCGGCCGACGGTGAGATCCGGCTCCGCACCTTCGCGCAGGGACCGCACGTGGTGCTCGAAGTGGCCGACACCGGTTGCGGGATGAGCGCCGAGTTCCTCGCCCGTCAGCTCTTCCGGCCGTTCCAGACAACCAAGAAGACGGGCCTCGGCATCGGCATGTTCCAGAGCAAAATGATTGTCGAGGCCCACGGTGGTCGCCTGGCTGTGGCGAGCTCGCCCGGGCGCGGCGCCACCTTCCAGGTCCTGCTCCCTCTCCATGGAAAATAAATCCAAGCCCAAGCTCCTGCTGGTCGACGACGACGAGGAAATCCGGACGCAGATGCGCTGGGCCCTCAGCGGGGAGTATGAGCCCGTTTTGGCCGGGGACCGTCCCGGGGCGATCGCGGCCTTCCGCACCCACCGGCCCGCCGTGGTCCTGCTCGATCTCGGCCTCCCCCCCCAGCCGGCCTCGCCCGCCGAGGGCCTCGCCACACTTGCCGAGCTCATCGCGCTCGATCCGGACGTGAAGGTCGTGATCGTTAGCGGCCAGGGCGAGAAGGCCAACGCGCTCCACGCCATCGGGTCTGGCGCCTACGATTTCTTCACCAAGCCGATCGAGATGGACGACCTGAAGCTGATGCTGCGCCGCTGCTTCCAGATCGTCGAGCTGGAGCGCGAGTACCGGCAGTTGCAGGCCAAGGTCGACTCCGAGGCCTTCGAAGAGATCGTCGGCACTGGCGCGCGGATGCAAATCTGCTTCGACTCCATTCGCAAAGTGGCCACCTCCGAAGCTCCCGTGCTGGTGCTCGGCGAGAGCGGCACCGGTAAGGAGATGACCGCCCGCGCGATCCACCGCCGCAGCCGCCGTGCGGACGGTCCCTTCGTTGCGATCAACTGCAGCGCGATCCCGGAGAACCTCATCGAGAGCGAACTCTTCGGGCACGAGAAGGGCGCCTTCACCGGAGCGGTCGCCCAGCGCAAGGGCCGCATCGAGCTCGCCGCGGGCGGAACGCTGTTCCTGGATGAAATCGGCGACGTCCCCCTCGCGATCCAAGTCAAGCTGCTCCGCTTCCTCCAGGAGCGAACGATGGAGCGTGTCGGCGGCCGGGAAGAGATCACCGTCGACACCCGCGTAGTCGCCGCCACCAACGCCGATCTGAAGAAAAAGATGGCCGACGGTACGTTCCGTGAGGACCTGTTTTACCGCCTCGCGGTGGTGAAGATCAACCTGCCCGCCCTGCGCGAGCGCGACGAGGACGTGATCCTGTTGGCCAAGACCTTCCTCCAGCGCTTTGGCGAGGAGAACGAGCGCAAGGGACTCACGTTTATGCCCGAGGCGATCCGTTCCCTGCGCGAACACAACTGGCCCGGCAACGTACGCGAGCTGCAGAACCGCGTCCGCCGCGCCGTGATCATGGCTGAGGGCAAACGGATCAGCGCCGCCGACCTGGAGTTGGTCGCCGGGGCCGGCGCGGCGAAGGCGACCACGCTGCGGGAGGCCCGGGAGCGCGTGGAGCGTGAGCTGGTCACGGAGGCGCTCCGCCGCAACGGGGGTAAGGTCAGCGGCGCCGCCGCGGACCTCGGGGTCAGCCGGCCCACGCTTTATGAGTTGATGGACAAGCTGGGTCTGCAGAAGCCGGAATAATCCGGCCTCGCCACCTGCTCACCACACTCGCGCCGCGCGGCGGCTCTCCACTTCCTGTTCCGCCGCGTCCGCCAACGCGGCGAAGAAATCCAGCCCCGTGCGCGCCTCGATCTCCGCGATGGTGGTCAGGTAGCGCTCTGGCTCGGCGTTGGCCGGCGCCTCTTGCGGGATCAGGAATGCGAGGGTCCGCAGGCGGCCGTCCTGTTCGTCCACGATGATCTTGAAGAAGGCCGCGGGCACTGCGACCC
Source organism: Verrucomicrobiota bacterium (assembly GCA_041175845.1). Taxonomy (GTDB): domain Bacteria; phylum Verrucomicrobiota; class Verrucomicrobiia; order Opitutales; family Opitutaceae; genus ER46. Next base: position 2,959 of record JBEDEF010000472.1, on the reverse strand, counting down.
GCCCCTTGAGCCGCGCCGGATCTGGTCCCAGCACCGGGCCGGTGAGAACCCAGACCTCCCCGTAGCGTGCGGGGTAATTGGTCGCGATGCGCTGTTCGAGGTCCTGCCACAGGCCCGCGTTGAGGCGGTGCCGCTGCGGGGCGATGTTCGACATCAGAAAGGTCTCCCGCTGGGCGGCCGCGCCGTGGCGGGTCGCGACCGCAAAGTTCGGCGCTAGGTGGCCCCGGTCGTAGCCCGAGCCGGCGTACACCTGCGGTTCTACCCGCGCAGCCGTTCGGCGATCGACGATGAAACGCTCCGGCCGCGGCGGTGCCGGCGGGATACGCGGCAAGTCCACGACCCGGTAGGCGGCCCAGCGGGCTAGGCCCAGGGCGTCGCTGTAGCCGACCACGTACGCCTGGTTCACCAGCACGCGCAGTTCCTCGCCATCCGCTCGGAGCCGCGGGAGGCCGCCGTAGACGATGTGGTTGTCTCCCGGGGCCACCGTGCCGCTGCCGCTGCCTGCGTAATAGAGCTGCCACACATCCCAGGCGACTTCGAGGAAGCCCACCCTTTTGTCCCGCGCCATCGCCGCCGTCACCAGTCGGTCCACTTCCGTTTGCCGCCCGGCCGGTTGGCCGAGGTACCAGCCTCCGAAGACCACCCCGACCGCCAAATTTATCCCCAGGATCCAGCGTCCAATCCGCGGGGGAAGCGCACGGGAGGGTAGCCTCGGGAAGCGGGGTCGCATCGCGCGCGAAGGAGTCACGGTCGCGCTGGGAGGCAAGCGCGGCCCCCCGGGCCCCGGCTGTAAAATTTACGGACACCACGTCGGGTCGATTTACAGTTTCGGATCAGCTGAAAAGCGGACGGTAATTTTTAAAAAGTTGAACTAAAGATGGTTAGGATAGTCTCCGAAACTTGGTATGACCTTTGCTTTAAGGACGAAACTGATCGTCCACCTTTCCGCACCACCCCGCAGCCAGCCTTTCCCACAATGATTTCCTCGATCCATTCCAACCAGCCTTTCGCCGCGTCGGGGGCGGAGGACAACTCGACCCAGACCTACCTCGAGAATGCGATCAACAAGCTGCGCGACAGTGGGTTGCGGATCACCAAGTCCCGCGTGCAACTCCTTTCGACCCTCGCCCGCGGCACGGAGCCGCTGTCGGTGGAGGAGCTGCATTCGCTGGTCGGCGAGGAGGGGTGTGATCTGGTGACGATTTACCGCTCGATGTTGGTCTTCGAAGAGCACGGGCTGGTGCAAAGGAGTTTCCGTTATAACGGCACCACGGTCTTCGAGCGGATGAAAGACGCCACGCCGCGCTACCGGGTCTTCTGCAAGGAGAGCCAGCAGTTCGCGGAGCTGAACGAAGATCTCTCGGGCCCGGTCCGTGGGGCGATTCTAGCCCTCGAGGAAGCGCTGCGGGCCCGCGGTTACGCGAAGGTGACGCACCTGCTGGAGTTCTTCGCGGTCAAGACGAACCCGTCCGGCCCGGTCGTGAGCAACCGCTTAGCCGCGGCGACGGCTCCGGTCACCCAAGGCTGAGTTGGACCCGAGGCGCTCCGGCGCCGAGGGCTGGCCCTAGCAGGTTTGAGGCAACGTCGCGGCCGGCAGTCCCGCGATTGTCGGTTGCCCCGCGCAGAGTGAGCCGCAGGCTGCGGAGGAAAATCCTTCCGATGCGCCGACCCCTTCGCTGTCTCGCCCCGCTCTTGTCCCTCGCGTGCGCCGTTGCCGGCGCGGCGGCGAAGCCCGTGCTTCCCGCGGTCCAAGCCGCTCTGGCCGCCCAAGTGGAGGCCGGCGAGATCGCCGGGGCTGTGACCCTCGTGGTTACCCGCGACGCCGTCCTGCACCACGCGGCGACTGGGCTTGCCGACCGCGCGGCGGGCCGCCCGATGAGCGAGGACACGGTCTTCTGGATCGCTTCAATGACCAAGCCGATCACCGGCGCGGCGATCCTGTTGCTGCAGGACGAGGGCAAACTCCGTCTCGAGGACCCGGTCGCGCAACATCTCCCGGAGTTCGCCGGGTTACGTACCCCGGCGGGTCAGCCCGCGAACCTCACGATCGCCCAGGTGCTCACGCACACCTCCGGCTTGGGGGAGGCCGCGGGACCCGGCGCCGAGGCCGCCCGCACCCTCGCCGACCTCGTGCCCCTCTGGCTCGCCGCGCCGATGCAGTACGAACCCGGCGCCCGCTGGAAGTACACCCAGTCCGGCATCAATGTCGCTGGTCGCATCGTCGAGCGGATCAGCGGGCTCCCCTTCGACACCTTTCTCGCCCGCCGCCTCTTCGGGCCGCTGGGGATGAAGGATACGACATTCTATCCCGAGGGTGCCACCCGCGCCCGCCTCGTGACCGCCTATGAGCGGAACCGACAGAGCGGCGAACTGCGCCCCGTGCCGCCGCGCGCGGGCTACGAGGGGGGCCGCAACCGGCCGCCGCTGCCGAACGGCGGCCTCTACTCGACCGGGCGCGATTATGCGCGGTTCTGTCAGTTGCTCTTGGGCGACGGCGTATTCGAGGGGCGGCGGATCCTCAGCGCCGCAGCGGTCCGGGCGCTGCGGACGCCGCTCACGGGCGACCTGCCGACCGGCTTCTTTCAGAGTGAGGCGCACGGGCAGTACGGCCGGCATTACGCTTGGGGTCCTGGCACTTGCATCCTGAAGGAACCGCACCCGGGCCTCGCGGCGATGCTTTCCCCCGGTACCTTCGGGCACGGCGGCGCATGGGGCACGCAGGCGTGGATCGATCCGGTCAAGGGAGTTGCCTACATCCTGATGGTGCAGCGCTCTAATTTTCCCAACAGCGACGCCAGCGTCGTGCGCCTCGCCTTCCAGCAGGCCGCCGCGGCCCGCTGAGGAACCCGGAACTTATCTCGGGGAACAACGATCCGCCGGCCCCGCGGGGGTTTTCCGCGCCCCGGCGAACCGCCCTGCCGCCCAGCGACTCACCGCCCTCCGCCGGACGGGAGGAAGA
>JBEDEF010000471.1:0-4146 GCA_041175845.1 Verrucomicrobiota bacterium | reverse complement strand
CCCTCCTATTACGCCACCGCGATGCCCCTCCGGCAGGGGGCGATTCCGTTGCTCGCGGAAACGCATCAGGGCCGTCCGACCAAGCTCGAGGGCAACCCGTCCTACGCCCCGCACGGCGGCGCCGCTTCCCTCCTCGCCCAGGCTTCGATCCTCGACCTTTACGACCCGGATCGCGCCCGCGCCCATACCCGGGGCGGGAATGCCCTCGCCGCCGCGCAGGTCGCCACGCTCCTGGGCGAGATCGCCGCGAAGTATGCCGCCACCCAGGGCGCCGGGTTGGCCTTGCTGGCTGACGAATCCTCCTCGCCCACCCGGGCGCGCCTGGTGCGCGAGCTCCGGGCGAAGCTCCCCAAAGCTCTCTGGACCGAGTTCGAGCCCGTGACCGATCAGCCCCCGGTGGCCGCGGCGCAGGCCGCCTTCGGTCAGGCCGTCCGTCCGCTGCCGGATTTCGCGAAGGCCCGGCGCATCCTTTCGATCGACGCCGATTTCCTCCAGTCCGAGGCCGGCAGCCTCGCTTCCGCCCGCGGCTTCGCCCAGGGCCGCCGGGTCAACCGCAAGGAAGACCCGATGAACCGCCTCTACGTGGTGGAGAGCGGGATGTCGCTCACCGGCAGCATGGCCGACCACCGGCTGCGGCTGGCGTCCAGCCAGATGACTGCCTTCACGGCCAGCTTGGTGATTGCGGTGTACCCGGAGTCCGCCTCGGTGCTCGAGCCGCTCACGCAGGGCGTGCAAATCGATCCGAAATGGATCCAGGCCTGCGTGGAAGACCTGCAGGCTCATCGGGGCGCCGCGCTGGTCGTGGCCGGTTCGCACCTGCCCGCCGAGGTCCACGCGATGGTCCACGGCCTCAATTCGATCCTCGGCGCCGCCGGGGCGACCGTCTCGTACGTGCCCGTCGAAGCCACGCCCGGCGCCACCTCCCTCGCCGCCCTCGCGGCCGCGATCAAGGGCGGCTCGGTCAAGACGCTGGTGATCTTGGGCGGCAACCCGGCCTACAATGCGCCCGCGGACCTCGAGTGGGCCGCCCTGCAGAAGTCGGTCGGTGAGGTGATCCGCTGGGGCACCCACGTGGACGAGACCTCGGGCGTCAACCCGGCCGCGACCACGCACGTGGCCGCCGCCCACTACCTCGAGTCCTGGGGCGACGCGCGGACGGTCGACGGCACGGTCGTGCCGGTCCAGCCGATGATTCTGCCCCTGTTTGGCGGGCTGACGCAGATCGAGGTCCTGGCGCGCCTGGCGGGCCAGACGGAGGTGGATGCTTACCAGTTGGTCGCCACCACGATCGCCGGGCTGGCCGGCGCCGGTGCGGACCCCGCGCGGGTGATGGAACGCTTCCTCCACGACGGCGTGCTGGCTGGTTCCGCTTATCGTCCGGTCACGGTCCGCTTCAGTGCCTCCGGGGCGCAATCCCTGCTCGCGGCGGCCCGCCCGGCGGGTGCGCTGAGCAAAGACCACCTCGAGGTCCGCTTCGTGGCTGATCCCAAGACGGACGACGGCCGGTTCGCCAACAATGGCTGGCTCCAGGAGTGCCCGGACCCGATCACCAAGATCTCGTGGGACAACGCGATTCTGGTCAGCCCGCGGCTCGCCCGGGAACTGGGCATCGACCCGAAGGGCTCCCTGATCCAGGTCGCCCGGAAGGAGAATGCGGAATTCACGATGGGCAAGGAGAACGCCCGCGTGTTCGAGCTGTCGCTCGGCGGCCGCACCATCCGCGGTCCGGTGCACATCCAGCCCGGCCTCGCCAATTACACCGTTATCGTGCCGCTCGGCTATGGCCGCACCGCGGCGGGCCACGTCGGCAACGGGGCCGGCTTCAATGCCTACCCGCTGCGCACCCAGGGGGCGATGCACGTCGGCCTCGGCGCCAAGCTCCGTGACACCGGCGCCCGCCTGCTGCTGGCGAACACCCAAGAGCATTGGTCGATGGAGGGCCGCGACATCATCCGCGAGGCCAACTTCGAGCCCGCCGCGAAGCCCGACGGCAACAGCTACCGCGAGAATCCCGGCTATGTCCGCAAGGTTGGGATGGAGTCGCACACCCCCTCGAACATCGGTGAGGTCGGCGAGAAGATGACGCCCCAGGAGCGGGCGACCAAGATCCCGCGCGGCAATTCGCTCTATCAGACCCCGCAGTTCGACGGCCACCACCAGTGGGGGATGTCGATCGACCTCAACACCTGCATCGGCTGTAACGCCTGCGTCGTCGCCTGCCAGGCCGAGAACAACATCCCGATCGTCGGCAAGGACCAGGTCCTGCGCGGCCGCGAGATGCACTGGATCCGCCTGGACCGCTACTATTCGAGCGGGACCATCGATGCGGAAGCCTTTGGCGGCGAGGGCAACCGGCAGCTGCCGGAAGACCCGCAGGTTTCCCTGCAGCCGATGACCTGCGTGCACTGCGAACTTGCGCCCTGCGAGGTCGTGTGCCCGGTCAATGCCACCGTGCACGACGAGGAGGGCATCAACACGATGGCCTACAACCGGTGCATCGGGACCCGCTATTGCGCGAACAATTGCCCGTACAAGGTTCGGCGCTTCAACTTCTTTGATTGGAACCAGCGCCGGCTCGACAGCCTGTACCTCGGGCCCGCCGGGGATTACGGGATGCCGGAACTCCTCCAGATGGCCAAGAATCCCGAGGTCACCGTGCGCATGCGCGGCGTGATGGAAAAGTGCACTTACTGCGTGCAGCGCGTCCAGAACGGCAAGATCCGGCACAAGGTGAAGATGGCCCAGGCGGGCCGGCCGGGCGACGTGGTGGTGCCGGACGGCACCTTCAAGGTCGCCTGCGAGCAGACCTGCCCCGTGGGCGCGATCGTGTTCGGGAACATCCTGGACAAGGACAGCGCCGTGAGCCGGGCGAAGGCCCGCGAGCAGGATTACGCGGTGCTGGGCTACCTGAACGTCCGCCCTCGCACGACTTACTCCGGCAAGCTCCGCAACCCGAACCCGCGCATGCCCGACTTCCAACCGCTGCCGTTCAGCCGCGTGGAATACTCCCGCAAGAATGAGCCGGCGGCCCACGGCGACCATGGTCACGGTCACGGTCACGGTCACGGCCACGGTCACGGTGCGGCGCCCGCCACCCCCAGCCACGGAGGAAAAAGCTAATGGCGCACGCCGATCCTAAAGCCGCCGCGCACCCGATCCTGCAGGAGGTCAAGCCTGCGGCCCTGCCCCGGGCGGTGCTCGTGGAGAACGACCGCAGCTTCTCGTGGATCACCGAGAAGATCTGCGGCATCATCGAGGGTAAGACCCCTACCTGGTGGTGGGTCTGCTTCATCCTCGCCTGCTTCGTCGCCTCCTTCACGGTGGCCGGCATCACCTACCTCGTCGCCACCGGCGTCGGGGTGTGGGGCCACGCCAACCCGGTCAACTGGGCCTGGGACATCGTGAACTTCGTGTTCTGGATCGGCATCGGCCACGCCGGGACGCTCATCTCGGCCATCCTCTGCCTCCTGCGGCAGAAGTGGCGGACGTCGATCAACCGGGCCGCCGAGGCGATGACCATCTTCGCGGTGGTCTGCGCTGGCATCTTCCCGGTCTTCCACGTCGGTCGCGTCTGGTTCGCTTGGTACCTGTTCCCGATCCCCAATTCGAACGCGATCTGGCAGAACTTCCGTTCGCCGCTCGAGTGGGACGTGTTCGCCGTTTCCACCTACGGCACCGTTTCGGTCCTCTTCTGGTACGTGGGCCTGATCCCCGATTTGGCCGTCCTCCGGGACCGCTTCTATGCCGCGGGCAACAAGATGCGGGCCACCCTTTACGGCCTGTTCGCGATGGGCTGGCGCGGTTCCAACCGCCACTGGAGCAACTACGAGATGGCCTACCTGATTCTGGCCGGCATCTCCACCCCGCTCGTGCTCTCGGTGCACACGATCGTGTCGTTCGACTTCGCGGTCTCGCTGCTGCCCGGCTGGCACACGACGATCTTCCCGCCGTACTTCGTGGCGGGCGCCATCTTCTCGGGCTTCGGGATGGTGCTGACCCTGATGCTCCCGCTGCGCGCGGTCTATGGCCTCCAGGATCTGATCACGCAGTACCACATCGACTGCATGTGCAAGATCACCCTAGCGACCGGCACCATCGTCGGCTACGCCTACGGGATGGAGTTCTTCATCGCGTGGTACGGGGCCA
>JBEDEF010000470.1:0-3059 GCA_041175845.1 Verrucomicrobiota bacterium | reverse complement strand
CCACCGTGCGCGCCGTCCCCACCGCCGCCAATGCCACCTCCGGCACCACCGCCCCGGCCATGATCGACGTGACCTCCACGCTCATCAACCGCGACCAGCGCCTGCGGCACCTCGACCTCGCGGGTGAGCACCTCCTGGGCCGCCTCGATATCGAATGGGCCGGCCTCTGGAGCCGCACCCGTTACCGCACCCTCGGCGCCGAAGCCGGCCTGGTGAACCGCATCGGCAACGTCCCCTTCACCGGACTGGACGGTAACCCGGGCAATGCCTCGAACACCGTCCGGGGCCCGAACGGCGAGACCGGCGTGGGCTGGATCCTCGACCGCACCCAGAGCGACCTCTACCCGCGCTTCATCCAGAACGGCGGCTTGGACTTCACCAATCCCGCCAACTACCGCCCGTCGGTCAACGGCCTCACCTCGAACTCCGGCAACCTCGACATCGACCTGATCAAGGAGGCCCGCGCCCACTTCAAGTACAAGCTGCCCATCGAGGCCTTCTCCGCCTTCCTGAAGACCGGCGGTCAGGTCCGCGACCACACGGTCGAGCTCGAGCGCCGCGGCCGCCGCTGGAACTACGTCGGCACCACCGCCCTCCCCACCGACCCCTCGATCCTCCTCTGGAACAAGGTGAAGACGGGCCGCAACATCCCGGTCTGGGATGCCGCCCCGTTCATCCAGAACGGCCAGCCCACCAATCCCGCCCTCTGGCGCGAGGACATCTACTTCCGCGAGCAGAACCGCCTCGCCAACTCGAACAAGGTCAACGAGGTCATCACCGGTTACTACCTGATGACCCAGGGTCGCATCGGCCGCACGGGCTTCCTCGCCGGCGTGCGGCGTGAGGTGACCGAGACCGAGGGCATCTCCCGCATCCGCGCCCGCGTCCTCAGCAATGCGGCGCAGCAGGCGGCCGACCCGATCGGCTCCGCCCAGCGCGACTACGAGGACGCCTACCTGAACAAGGGCAAATACGGTCAGAACTTCCCCAGCATCCACCTCTGGCGCGACCTCACCGCCAACCTGAAGCTGCGCGGCGCGTGGACCACCGGCTTCGGCCGCCCCTCGCTCGCCAACGCCCTGCCGAACTTCTCGTTCAGCGATACCAACCAGACCGTCTCGATCGGCAACCCCGCCCTGCTGCCCCAGCAGGCCAAGAACTGGGACTTCAGCCTGGAGTATTACTTCGAGCCCGCCGGCAGCTTCTCGGTCGGCTGGTTCCACAAGGAGATCCGCGACTTCATCGTCGGCGGGCGCGAGACCGGCACGGTGGGCGTCGGCAACGACAACGGCTTTGAGGGCCAGTTCGAGGGCTACCGGATCCTCCAGTCGATCAACGCCGGCACCGCCATCGCGCAGGGCTGGGAATTCGCGTACCAGCAGCAGTTCCGCTTCCTGCCGGGCCTGCTCCGCACGCTTCGCCTGAACGCCAACATGACGCTGATCAACGCCCACGGCGACTACGGTGGCACCACCTACCTGTCCAACGGCCAGATCAACGGCTTCATCCCGCGCACCGGCAACGTCTCGGTCTCGTGGGACTACCGGAAGTTCGGCGTTTCCGTTAGCTACAACTACACCAGCCAGAGCATCCGCAACGCCTTCAACGTGGCCCAACCCTCGCGCAACCAGTACCTGAAGGCGCGTGAGCTGGTGAACCTGAACCTCCGCTATCAGTTGCGGTCCAACCTCACCGCGACCTTCGGCGTCGCGAACCTGTTCAACGAGCCGCAGATCTACTACCGCGGCATCCCCGACCGGCTGGAAACGTTCCTGATGCAGGGCACCACCATCACGGCCGGCATCGAGGGCCGCTTCTGAACCAGCCTCCACCTCCCATGAAGAAACTGCTCCTCCTCCTCACCGCGGGCCTTGTCCTGAACGGCGCCGCCTTCGCAGCTGATCCCGAAAAGAAGGCCGCCAAGAAGGGTGCCGCCCCCGCGGCGAAGGCCACCGCCCCCACCTCCGTGATCCACGTGGTCACGGTCTCGTGGAAGGCCGGCACCACCCCGGAACAGATTAAGGCCGCCCTCGACGGCGCCCACCGGCTGCCCGCCGCCTTCAAGGGCATCACGCGGGTCTGGACGAAGACCATCAAGGCACAGGGCGACCGCACCCATGCCATCGTGATGGAATTCGCCAGCGAGCAGGCCCTGAAGGACTACGCCAACAGCGAGGCCCAGAAGGAGTGGTACAAGGCCTACCTGCCCATCCGCGAGCGGAGCACGACCTTCGACATCACGAACTGACCGCCGCCCGCTCCCGGGCCGTTGGTCATCAAGGCGCCCCCCGGGGCGCCTTTTTTTTCGCCCTGATCCCGCCCGCGTTCGAGGTTCGGTGCTGTTTCCGTCCTCCGCTCCTCAGCGTACAACCAAACCCGCGCAGGCTTTGACGCTTCGTGCCCGCCAGCCAAGCTCTTGGGATGAACCTCCGCTCGGCGCTCGCGCTCCCGCTTTTCCTGCTCGCGACGTTCCTCGCCGGCGGGATCGGCTCCTGGGCCACGTTCGAGAATGTGCGTTCGTGGTATCCGACGCTCGTCAAACCCGCCTGGAATCCCCCCGCGTGGGTCTTCGGGCCGGTGTGGACGACCTTGTATGTCCTGATGTCCATCGCGGTCTGGCGCGTGTGGCGGCGGCGCGAAGGGGCGGCCGCGATCCGCCTGGCACTGGCCTACGGGGGGCATCTGGTGCTGAACGCGCTCTGGTCCGTCCTCTTCTTCGGCCTCCGTCAACCCGGGCTCGCGCTCGCCGAGATTTTGGTGCTGTGGGGTGTCCTGGCCGGCTTCCAGCGCCTGCTGTGGCGGGAGGATCGCTTCTCCGCGGCGCTCTGGGCCCCCTACCTGCTCTGGGTCAGCTTCGCCACGGTGCTGAACGCCACGCTTTGGTGGCTCAACCGGGGCTGAGACCGGCGCGACGAAGCGCCTCGCGGTGGGCCCCAACGGGCAGCGAGGCAAACCGCTGACCGCCGGTTCCCCGCGACTACCGCACCGCCAATCGGCTTGAGCCACCCGGGGCTTCCGCCCTTACTCGCTTACCGTCAGCTGCCCGCCCACCCCAAATC
>JBEDEF010000469.1:0-4785 GCA_041175845.1 Verrucomicrobiota bacterium | reverse complement strand
CTTCCACGTGAAAACCGGCGTCCCCTTGGCCGGGTCCCAGGCGGCGTCGAGCGCGCGGATCTTGCGGCCGGCGAGCTCGAACACGCGGTCGGTCTTGGGGAGCAGGGCCCGGGCAGTGAGGCGTTGGTTGATCTTCATTGGGCGGCGGCGACGGGAAGGCGCGGACCTTGCCCGCGGGCCGGCAGGGAACACAAGGGCATTTCACGGTTTGCGCGGGGGCCCCACCCAGCCTTGGGTGGAGCGTGGCCGCGTGGTTCGCCCAGTTCCTGCAGGCGTTCATCCCGCTCTTCGTCGCGATCGACCCGATCGGGCTGGCGGCCATCTTCCTCGCGCTTGGCCGCGGCTTGTCGCCCCTCCAAAGGCGGCGCGTGGCCCTCCAGGCCACGCTCACCGGCGGCGGCGTGGCCCTGCTGTTCCTCTTCCTCGGCGCCAGCATTTTCGCGGCCCTCGGGATCTCGGTGCACGACTTCCAGGTCGCCGGCGGTCTGATCCTGTTTTTGCTCGCCGCCCGCGACCTCGCCCATTCCGGACCGGACCCCGCCCCGACCGAGGACTGCGGGGTGGTGCCGCTGGGGATGCCCCTGATCGCCGGCCCCGCCCTGATTGCCACGCTCCTCGTGCTCGCCGGTTCGGTCGGCTATGGGGTCACCCTCACGGCGCTCGCGGCCAATCTGATCCTCGTGGCCCTGGCCTTCACCCAAGGCCACCGCCTGGACCGCCTCGCCGGGCCCACGGCCCTGCGGGCGATCTCCAAGCTCATCTCCATGCTGCTCGCCGCGATCGCCGTCGCCATGGTCCGCCAAGGGCTCAAGGGCTGAACACCACCCCCCGGCTCCACCCAACCGGCGGAATTTGCACTTGCCCGCCGGCCCGGAACTTGCGGAAGTGGCGGCTTGCGTCAGTGGGCTCCCGCCGGTTGCGGGGGCTCACCATGACTGGTCCCGCACTCCGCGGGATTAGAACGGTGACGCCGGCTCAGCCCGATTTCCACTCGGGAAGAGCGGGTGGCACGGGGCCCGCCAGGCTCCCTACAGTCGTGTTCAACAACCACAAACCCATGTCCACCACAGTTGTTAAGCCCCAGATCATCTCGGAATATAAGACCCACGAGAAGGACACCGGCTCGTCCGAAGTCCAAGTCGCGCTCCTGACCGCCCGCATCAACCATCTGACCGAGCACCTCCGCACCCACCGCAAGGACTTCCACTCGCGCCGCGGCCTGCTGCAGATGGCTTCACGCCGGCGCAAGCTCCTCGATTACCTGAAGCGGACCAATCTGCCCAAGTACAACGAGCTGCTGCAGAAGCTGAACCTTCGTAAGTAACGCGTTCGTCAAACGGGCGACCCGATCCGCGGGTCGCCCGTTGTCTTTCCGACCCTCGTTTCAGACCGGGACATTTCCGTTTGGCGCCCCTCGCAGGCCACGCCGGACGCCAAACGGAAATCTCTCGCGTCTGCTCGAGTCGTCGACCGCGATCGTCCGATCCTCGCGCGGCCCCGCTCCGGGGCTGCCGCCGCTCCCGCTACGGGAGCCTGCGAACGGCCGCCAAGCCCAGGGCGCTGGCCCGTTCGTCACTACCCTCGCCCTTGACCGTCCGTATCGTCCGTTCCGTCCGTTCGTTCCATGAATCAGAAACATAATGTCACCGTCCCCGGCCTGGGGATCACGTTCTCCTCCGGCACCTACGCCGGGCTCGCCAACGGCGCCGTCAATGTCTGCGTCGGCGAAACCAACGTCTTCGTCACCGCCTGCATCGCGCAGACCACCAAGCCCGGCCAAGACTGGTTCCCGCTGACCGTAGATTACCGCGAGAAGTACGCCGCCGCCGGCCGCTTCCCCGGCGGTTACTTCAAGCGCGAGGGCCGCCCCTCCGAGAAGGAAATCCTCACCTCCCGCCTCTGCGACCGCCCCTGCCGACCCCTCTTCCCGGAAGGCCTCCTCAATGAGGTCCAGATCATCGGCCAGCTGATGTCGGCCGACCAGCTCAACGAGTCCGACATCCCGATGGTCAACGGCGCCAGCGCCGCCCTCGCCATCTCCGACATCCCCTGGGGCGGCCCCATCGGCTGCGTCCGCGTCGCCCTGATCGACGGCCAGTTCGTCGCCAATCCCACCATCGAGCAGATGTACGGGTCCTCGCTGGACCTCATCTACGTCGGCACGAAGCGCGACATGCTCATGATCGAGGGCAGCGCCGACCAGTTGCCCGAGGAGGAGTTCATCAAGGCCCTCGAGTTCGGACACCAGGCCATCCAGCCGATCATCGCCGCGATCGAGGAGCTGGTGCGCCTCGCCGGCAAGCCGAAGGCCACCTTCCCGCTCGTGGGCGCCACCCCGGCCGCCCGTGCGATCATCGAGCGCGTCGTTCCGACCGAGCGCCTCGTCGCCGCCATCTTCGGCAAGGAGAAGGCCGTCCGTTCCGCCGGCGTAAAGGCCCTCAAGGAGGAGGCCAAGGCCGCCCTCGTCGCCGAACTCGGCGCCGACAAGTTCACCGATGTCGACCTGAACGTCGTGTTCGAGGACCTCCAGTACAAGGCCTACCGCAAGAACGTCCTCGAGAAGGGCGTCCGCGCCGACGGCCGCGGCCAGAAGGACCTCCGCCCCCTCAGCGCCTCGGTCGGCGTGCTCCCCCGCGTGCACGGCTCCGCCACGTTCCAGCGTGGCGATACCCAGAACATCGCCCTCACCACCCTCGGGCCCACCAAGGAAGCCCAGGAAATGGACGGCCTGACCGGCGGCGCCACCAGCAAGAGCTTCATCCTCCACTACAACTTCCCGCCGTTCTCGGTCGGTGAGACCGGCCGCTTCGGCGCCCCGGGTCGCCGCGAAGTCGGTCACGGCGCCCTCGCCGAGCGTTCGCTCGTGCCGGTGCTGCCCCCGGAGGATGCCTTCCCGTACTCCATCCGCGTCGTCAGCGAGATCATGTCCTCCAATGGCTCGACCTCGATGGCTTCGATCTGCGGCGGCTGCCTCGCCCTGATGGACGCCGGCGTGCCGATCATCGCCCCCGTCGCCGGCATCTCCTGCGGCCTGATGACCCAGAGCGACGCCGCCGGCGGCATCGAGAAGTGGGTCACGATCACCGACATCCTCGGCGAGGAAGACCACTTCGGCGACATGGACTTCAAGCTCGCCGGCACGACCAAGGGCATCACGGGCTTCCAGCTCGACCTGAAGATCAACGGCCTGCCCTTCGAGATCGCCAAGGCGGCGATCTTCCAGGCCCGCGACGCGCGCATCGAGATCCTCAAGGTGATGCTGGCCTCCCTGCCGGCGCCCCGCGCGGACCTCAGCCGCTACGCGCCGCGCATCCAGACGATCCAGATCGATCCCGAGAAGATCGGCCTGCTCATCGGGCCCGGCGGCAAGACCATCCGCCGCATCACCGAGACCACCGGCGCGCAGATCGACATCGCCGAGGACGATTCGGGCAAGGTGTTCGTCTACTCGAACAATGCCGACGCCATGAACCGCGCGATCGCCGAAATCGACGGCCTGTGCGGCGGCGGCGCCGGTGGCGGCGGCGCCCCGATCGAGATCGGCAAGCTGTACCAAGGCCGCGTGACGGGCATCAAGGACTTCGGCTGCTTCGTCGAATGCACCCCGGGCAAGGAAGGCCTCGTCCACATCAGCGAGTTGGCCGACTTCCGGGTCCGCCGCACTGAGGACGTGGTCAAGATGGGCGACTCGATCTGGGTCAAGTGCGTCGGCATCGACGAGCGCTCGGGCAAGGTCCGGCTGTCGCGCAAGGCGGCGATGAAGGAAATGGAAGCGCAGAAGCAGGCGGCCCCGGCGGCCGAGGCTCCGGCGACTCCGCCTTCGGCCTGAGCCCGAGGTTCCCTTCCGTTCCGAGCCGCGACCCAGGTCGCGGCTCTTTTTTTGCCTGGCTTGCGATAGCCAAGGCGCGCCGCCCCGGACCTTCCCTAGCCCAGGCCAAAAACCCACGCTCCGCTACCGAAGATCCCCCATCCCGACCCGCTCCACCGCACATTTTCGTCTCCCAGCTTCATTTTGAATTGAATCCCGTGCTGAAAGCCCCTTGCACTAGGGCTTATCCCTCGGTCGCGCCCCGGGGTTAGGCCCCGGAAGTGACGGGGCGAAGCCTTCCCCAAAGGAAATCGCCGGTCGTTCCCGGCTTGTTGTGCCCCCTGCCTCCATTGCTGCTTCCGCCCCGCCCTCAGCGGCAGGCTATCTCTTGCCGGGAGAGCGGGATGCCGAAACCCTGGAATTCGAGACCGCCGTCGTCTCCTACTTCCTCGACGCCGCCGATCTCCTCGGCGTGCCCAAATCCCTGGCCCTGATTTACGGGAGCTGTTTTGCCAGTCCCGAACCCCTCAGTCCCGCGGACCTCAAGCAGCGGCTCGACCTCAGCGTGGGCTCCATCAGTCAAGGCATCCGTTTCCTGACCGGCCTCGGCGCCCTGCAGGACGTCTCCGCCCCGGGTGATCGCGTGGCTCGGTACCGGCCCGATATCGAACTCCGTAAGTTGTTGATCCACTTCCTCGAACGACGCGTCGAGGCGCAGCTCGATTCCGCCAAGGACAGCATCCGGCGCATCCGGGAAAGCGTGCCGCGGGGCCCCTCGCGCCGCCTCCTCCAGCAGCGGGTGGCTTACTTGGAGAGCTGGCATGGGAAGACCCGCGCCCTCCTGCCGCTGCTGAAGGGCGCGCTGCGGTTGGGGTAGGGGAGGAGGAAGTAGTGAGTAGCGAGTAGTGAGTAGCGAGTAGGGGGTAGCCAGTAGGCGGTGCTACGGTGCGAAATTTACCGACCCCAGTCCACCGACC
>JBEDEF010000468.1:0-5415 GCA_041175845.1 Verrucomicrobiota bacterium | reverse complement strand
CACGAGGTCGTGCGAACGATGAACCCGCAGGGTCCCGCCCCGGACGCGCGCTACGACTCCTACATTCCCCGCCAGATCGCGAACCTCGTCGGCGCCCCGGCCGCCCCGCCGGAGGGCGAAGGCGCCCGCAAGGCCAAGGGCCGGCGCAAGAACGCCAACGACTGAACCCACAACCCCCACCATGCGCCTATTCCTTCCCCTCGCCCTCTGCGCCGCGCTCGCCGCGGGCGCGGCCGAGCGTCCAGCCAAGCCCAACGTGCTGTTCTTCGCGGTGGATGACCTGCGGCCCGAGTTCGGCGCCTACGGTGCCGGGCACGTGCACAGCCCCAATCTCGACCGCCTCGCTCGCGCCGGCGTCACGTTCCAGCGGGCCTATTGCCAACAGGCGGTCTGTTCGCCTTCCCGCACCGTCGTGATGACCGGGACCAGGCCCGACACGAACAAGGTCTGGGATCTGGAGACGCATTTCCGCAAGGCGTTGCCTGGGGTCGTGACGGTCGGGCAGCACTTCAAGCAGCACGGGTACTTCGTGCAGGGGATGGGCAAGATCTTCCACGGCGGTTTCGACGACGAGCCGACCTGGTCCGTGCCGTGGCAGACCCCGCGGGCCAACGGCGCTTATGCGCGCCCCGAAAACGTGGCGCTCACGCAGCGGGCGCCGGCCGCCGTCGCGCCAGGGGACCGCAAGGCCGCGCGGAAGGCGGCGAAGGGGCCCCGCGGCCCCGCCTTTGAGTCGGCGGATGTGCCCGATAATTATTACACGGACGGACGGACGGCGGACCTCGCGGTGGAGACCCTGCGCGAGCTGGGCAAGAAGGGGGCTCCGTTCTTCCTCGCGGTCGGTTTCTCGAAACCGCACCTCCCCTTCGTGGCGCCGAAGAAGTATTGGGACCTTTACGATCCGGCAAAAATCACCCTTGCCCCTAACCGATTCCGGCCCCGCGGCGCCCCCGACTACGCGATCCTGCCCGGAGGCGAACTGCGCTCCTACCACGGGATCCCCGAGGGCCCGATCCCTGATGACCTGTCCCGTCAGCTCAAGCACGGCTACTATGCCGCCATCAGCTACATGGACGCCCAGCTGGGTCGCGTGCTCGACGAGCTTGAGCGCCAGGGCCTCCGGCAGAACACCATCATCGTGCTCTGGGGAGACCACGGCTGGAAGCTCGGGGAGCACGATGCCTGGTGCAAACACTCGAACTCCGAGAACGACACCAACGCGCCCCTCCTGCTCTGCGCGCCGTGGCTCGGCACAGCCGGCGCCAGTTCTCGCGCGCTGGTTGAATTCGTGGACATCTACCCGACGTTGGCCGATCTCGCCGGCCTGCCGCTACCCGGCCACCTCGAGGGACTCAGCTTCAAACCCGTCCTCGAACGGCCGGATCAGCCGTGGAAGACCGCCGCCTTCAGCCAGTATCCGCGCTCCAATGGCGGACGATCCCTGATGGGTTATTCGATGCGGACGGACCGCCACCGCTTCACCGTCTGGGTCGAGCGCGGCGACCTGACCAAGGTGGAGGCGATCGAGCTTTACGATCACCAAGCCGACCCGCAGGAGAATCAGAACCTCGCGGCCGAAGCTGCGCAGCAGACCTTGGTGGGTCGGTTGATGACGCAGTGGCGGGCGGGTTGGCGCGGGGCCCTCCCCCGCTAGGAAGTCGCTCGGATGCATCGCTTCCTGCGCCGGCTCACGCTTGCCCTGCTCGTCGGCTCGGGCTGGGCGGCTCAGCCCTCCCGTCCCAATGTGCTGTTGGTCGTCGTCGATGACCTGAACACCCTGCTCGGTGCCTACGGCCACGGGCACGTCAAAACGCCCCACTTCGACCGCCTCGCGGCGCGGGGGGCGCGATTCGAACGAGCTTACGCGCAATATCCGCTCTGCAATCCGAGCCGCGTCTCCTTCCTGAGCGGACGACGCCCGGAGACGAGCGGCGTCTACATCCTCGGGACTCCGGCCCGGACCGCCCTGCCGGATGCGGTCCTGCTGCCGGAGCACTTCCGCCGCCAGGGCTACTTCACTGCCGGAGTAGGCAAGGTCTTTCACAATGTGCGGACCAGCGATCCTGCGGCGTGGGATCACTACGAGGACGGCGAAGGAGAAGACGAGGAGGAGAAGGCGGCGATCAATGCGCGCTACGGCGGCGGTGACGGTCGGCCTCGTGCCCACGTCCTGAGTTCCGATGGCTCGCGCACCCGTGACGGCCTGAATGCCCGTACCATCCGGCGAATGCTTGGGGAACGCGCCACGGCGGGCGGACCATTCTTTCTCGCCCTCGGCTTTCACAAGCCGCACCTGCCCTGGACCGCGCCCCGACGCTTCTTCGATCTCTACCCTTCGGCGAGCATCCCCCTCCCGGCCGAACCTCCCTTGCGCGGGGTGCCGCCCATCGCGTTGCAGACGGAATTGACCGGCTTTGCCCAGCCTGACTCCCGAGCCGCCGCCATCCAGGGCTACCTCGCCTGCGTTTCGTTCATCGACGAACAACTGGGACTGGTCCTTGATGCGTTGGATCGGCTCCGTCTGACCGAAAGCACCCTGGTGGTGTTCTTCAGTGACCACGGCTTCCACTTGGGGGACCACGGAGGGCTCTGGGCCAAACTCTCCGCCTTTGATGCTGCTACGCGCGTGCCACTGCTCGCCGCCGGTCCAGGTATCCCCCGCGGTATCGTTGTCTCCACCCCGGTTGAACTGCTTGATGTTTATCCCACCCTGGTGGACCTCGCTGGATTGCCCCTGCCGTCGGGGCTGGAGGGGCGTTCGCTTCGCCCTGTACTCGCAAATCCCGCCGCCGCGGGGCACGCGCACAGCCTAGTCTACCACTACGACGTGAGCCGCAGAATCGACGTGTCCGGTCGCACCGTGATCGGCCCCCGTTGGCGCTACACGGAATGGGGCGGCGGTGAATTTGGCCGCGAGCTCTACTCGCGATCCGAAGATCCCGACGAATACCACAACCGGATCGCCGATGCCGGCCTCGCCGCCACGCTGGACGAGGCGCGCGCTCAACTGGCGAAGCTCCCGACGCCGAAGCCCGGGCCCGCGAACCGCCCGCGGGCGATCGACCCGGACGCCAAGCGGGCGAAGCAGGCGGGCAAGTGACCGCCGCTCAGGGCCGGGCGCCGACGACCGGCTGCACCCACGCCGTCTCCCATTCGCCGGGCACGCTGCCATCGGCCTTCGGCTTGGAGGAGATCACCTTGGCGCGGACGTAGAGCTCATCCCCCCGCAGCCGGTATTCCGCGTTCGGGCCGTTCGTTTCCGCGAGGATCGCGCCGACCTCGGGGCTATAGCGGCGGTGATTGAGGGTCCGGCGCGCCGGCTGCTCATTCGCTGGCGCCGGGATTTCCTCGCTCCGGCGGTCGAAGCCGCGGCGGGTGCCGATGAACTGGATGCGGTAGGACACGCCAGGCTCCGCCTGCACCTCCAGCGCCAAACGCCCCGGTTCGCGAACCACCTCGCGCAAGGTCACCCCGGAGGAACCGTAAAAGTCGCCCGCCTCG
The DNA here is from genome assembly GCA_041175845.1 of Verrucomicrobiota bacterium. GTDB lineage: Bacteria > Verrucomicrobiota > Verrucomicrobiia > Opitutales > Opitutaceae > ER46. The sequence goes on along the minus strand of JBEDEF010000468.1, from coordinate 1,914 downwards.
AGCGCACGGATGAGCGACTCCGCCGTCAGATGCCGGGCGCGTACCATCACCCAGCCGCGCCCGGAACTGCTCCGGCCCGGACCGACCTTGTGGTAATGGTGCGAATCGTCGGTCGCGACCCCGTAAACCACGCCGAGCTTCAACTCGGAAAGACGGAACGCGAGGATCGCATCCCACATGGCGTCCATGCTGAGCCGGGTGGCGTCGCCCGCATTCTCGACACCGGGGTGGCCGTTGTAGACCTCGAAGAAGCGGAGCCGCTCGACGCGCATCATCTCCTCGGCGGTGACACCCCAGCGGAAATTCGGGTGGTTGAGGTGCGCGAACATCGGCTGGCCGGTGCGTTCGCGCTGGGCGTCAACCGCCTCGAGGGTCCGCTGCATCACGGTGACCGCGTCCACGGCCGTGATCCCGGGGACGAGATCGCGCGGATTCGTGACATTGATGTGGACGGGGCCCGTCGGCGCGGGCGCGGCGCCAGATTTGGGCCCGGTCCAGGAACCGGTGATCTCCTCCGCGGGAATCAGGAGGAACCTGCCCGGTTCGTTCAGGAGCGGGGCGAACTCGGCCAGGGGCTTGAGCCGCACCTCGCGCCGACCGGCATTGTCCCGCAGTTCCACCCAGTCCGGTCCGAACCGGCGCAGGTATTTCTGCAGGACTTCCCCACCACCACGTTGCACCACTTCGCCCTTGAGAGAAACCGGTGCCTTGAGTTCGAACCAGCGAGTGCCTTCCGAGAGGATATTGTGATCGGAAAGCGCAAGAAATTGGTACCCGGAGCGCTTATACCAGTCGGCGATCATCTCCGGGTAATCGTCTCCGTCGCTCCACAGCGAGTGAGTGTGGGTGTTGCCCTTGAACCAACGGGGGGCCTCGCCAGCGGGAGCGGAGCCGAAAACGGGCGGAAACAGCAGGGGGATTAGAAGAAGGGCGAAGCGCATCGGGGGTGGAGGATGAGAGTGCCGCTCCCGACGGCAGCGTCCACGCCAAAGGCGCCTGCCCCGCTGTTTTTGCCATGGCGCGGCGGGCCCCGATCTCAACTACCAGCTCAGGTAAAACGGCGGATCCGGTCCCGCACATCCGACTGCAGCCGCGCCAGGTACCCCAGGGTGTACGCCTCCGGGCACAGCGTGGGATCCTGGACGAGCGGGGTCAGATCCATCGCCCAGGTGATGCCGGCCATCCGATCCGTCGCGTGCGACGTGTGGAAGGTCGCATGCGCCTGCCGGCGCCCGATCGTCGCGAGGTCGTAGCGCTTGCCGCCCGCGACCTGGGAGTCGAACACCTTGAGCAGGTCGAGGGCCAAGGCGGGGTGCCGGCCCGCGTCCAGCGCCACCTTGTCGGCATCGACCAGCCAGTCGAGGTCGCGCCAGACCTCGCAGCCGAGGACGCGACGGGGTCGCCGGGCGGGCGGCAGGCGCCGGAGCGCCTCGAGGCAGCGCAGAAAGACGGCGACGTGCGTGTCGTGCTTGTCGGCCGGGTTGTGCAGGTAGACGACCTGCGCCGCGCAGCCCCCGAAAATGAGATCGAGGTCCGACGCGACGCCGGGGTCTCCGGGCGACTTCACCACGCGGCTGGGATGAGCGAGCTGGAGCTGGATCGCGTAACGACCCAAACGCGCGGCCGTCCGCTGCTCCTCGCGGCGGACGCCCTGCATCTGCGCGTCATCGAGGTGCGCGTAGGGACCCGTGCGCGGCGAACCGGCGCCGTTGGTGACCACGACGCCGCCGAAGGCGAGGCCCGGCTGGTCCAGACAGTCGCTGATGCCGGCGTGGGCCATGATCTCGATGTCGTCCTGGTGGGCGCCGAGGCAAAGGTGTGTCACCCGCGCGAGTGCCGCCTCGGCGTGCGGGGAGTCGGCGGAGAACAGGATGTCGGCCTGGCGCTGGGAGAGCTTCATAGGGAGGATCAGGC
>JBEDEF010000467.1:0-6636 GCA_041175845.1 Verrucomicrobiota bacterium | reverse complement strand
ATCAACACCGGCGACGGCGCGGGCATCCTCATCCAGATGCCGCACCGCGTCCGCGTCGAGGCCTGCGAGGCCGCGCGCATCACGCTCCCGGCCCCCGGCCACTACGGCACCGGACTCTTCTTCCTCCCCCGCAACCCCGCGATGCGCCGCAAGATCGAGGAGCGCTTCGAGCAGGTCGTCCGCGCCGAGGGCCTCGAATTCCTCGGCTGGCGCACGGTCAAGACCGACAACTCGATGCTCGGCGACACCGCCAAGTCCGTCGAACCCTTTATGCGCCAGGCCTTTATCGGCCGCGGCCCCGAAACCCGCGACGAAGCCCACTTCGAGCGCAAGCTTTACGTTGTCCGCAAGCGCGGCTACGCCGAGATCCGCACCTCGACGCTCCCCGGCGCCGAGTACTGGTACGTGGCCAGCCTATCCCACAAAACTTTGGTCTACAAGGGGATGCTAACCACCGACCAGGTCGACCAGTATTTCCCGGAGCTGAAGGATCCGCGGATGGAGTCCGCCCTCGCGCTCGTCCACTCCCGCTTCTCCACCAACACGTTCCCCAGTTGGGAGCGCGCGCACCCGTACCGGTACCTCGCCCACAACGGCGAAATCAATACCTTGCGCGGCAACATGAACTGGATGCACGCCCGCCAGGCGCTCTTCGCCAGCGAGCTCTTCGGCGAGGACATCCGGAAGATCCTGCCCATCATCAACCCGAACGGGTCCGACTCGGCGATGTTCGACAACACGCTCGAGTTGCTCGTCCTCGCCGGCCGCCCCCTCGCGCACGCGATGATGATGATGATCCCCGAGCCGTGGTCGTACCACGAGTCGATGGACGACGAGCGCCGCGCCTTCTACCAGTACCACTCCTGCCTGATGGAGCCCTGGGACGGCCCGGCCTCGGTCGCCTTCACCGACGGCCGTCAGATCGGCGCCATCCTCGACCGCAACGGCCTCCGCCCCTCCCGCTTCTACGTCACCAAGGACGGTCTCGTCATCATGGCCTCCGAGGCCGGCGTGCTCGACATCCCGCCCGACCAGGTGGTCCGCAAGGGCCGCCTCCAGCCCGGCCGGATGTTCCTCGTCGACACCGCCGAGGGGCGCGTCATCGAGGACGAGGAGATCAAGCGCGAGATCTGCCGCGCCCACCCTTACCGCGAGTGGCTGAACCAGCATCTGGTCCTCCTCAGCGACCTGCCCGCCGCCCCCAAGGTCGAGACGCCGGACCACGACACGCTGCTGCAGCGCCAGATCGCCTTCGGCTACACCTACGAGGACGAGCGCATTCTCCTCTTGCCGATGGCAAAGGACGGGGTGGAGGCGATCGGCTCGATGGGCAACGACGCCGCTCTGGCGGTGCTCTCCAACAAGCCGCGCCTGCTCTACGATTACTTCAAGCAGCTGTTCGCCCAGGTCACCAACCCGCCGATCGACTCGATCCGCGAGGAGATCGTTACCTCCGCCGAGACCCGCCTCGGTTCCGAGGGCAACCTGCTCCAGCCCGAGCCGAGCGCCTGCCGCCGCGTCGAGCTGAAGTGGCCCGTGCTCACCAACGAGGAGTTCGGCAAGATCCGCCGCACCCACCTCCCCGGGCTCAAGACCGGCGTGCTGCCGATCCTCTTCCGCGTCACCCGCGGGGAGAAGGGCCTCGCCAAGTCGATGGAGGAGCTCTCCATCATGGCCCGCCGGATGATCGAGGAGGAAGAGGTCAACGTCCTCATTCTCAGCGACCGCGGAGTGACGAAGGACTTCGCGCCGATTCCCGCGCTGCTCGCGGTGGCCGGCCTCCACCACTACCTGATCCGCGAGGGCCTGCGCACGCGCGTGTCGCTGGTGCTCGAGACCGGCGAGGCCCGCGAGGTGCACCACTTCGCCCTGCTGATCGGCTACGGCTGCAGCGCGGTGAACCCTTATGTCGCCTTCGAGACGATCGACGACATGATTCGCGAGGGCCACCTCTCCGGCATCGACCACGCCAAGGCCTGCGCGAACTTCGTCAAGGCTGCCTCCAAGGGCGTGGTGAAGGTGATGTCCAAGATGGGCATCTCCGCGATCCAGAGCTACCGCGGCGCGCAGGTGTTCGAGGCGCTCGGGCTCCGCCAGGACGTCATCGACCACTACTTCACCTGGACGCCCTCCCGCGTGGGCGGGATCGGGCTCGACGTGATCGCCCAGGAGGTCCTCCTGCGCCATCACGCCGCGTACCCGGAGCGGGCGGTCGACGTGCGCTCGCTCGCCGCCGGCGGCTTGTACCAGTGGCGCGCCACCGGCGAGGCGCACCTGTTCACGCCTGAGTCGGTCCACGCCCTGCAGAAGGCGGTGCGGACCAACAGCCTGCCGGCCTACCAGGCCTACGCGCGGCTGATCAACGACCAGGGCCGCGCGCATTGCACGCTGCGGAGCCTGCTCGAGTTCAAGAACGCGCCCACCCCGGTCCCGCTGGAGGAGGTCGAGTCCGCCGAGGCCATCATGCGCCGCTTCAAGACCGGCGCGATGTCGTACGGCTCCATCTCGCAGGAGGCACACGAGACGCTCGCGATCGCGATGAACCGGATCGGCGGCAAGTCCAACACCGGTGAGGGCGGCGAGGATCCCGCCCGCTTCACCTGGACCAACGAGCAGGGCGATTCGAAGAACTCCGCCATCAAGCAGGTCGCCTCCGGCCGCTTCGGTGTCACCAGCGAGTACCTCGTCAACGCCCGCGAGATCCAGATCAAGATGGCCCAGGGCGCGAAGCCCGGCGAGGGCGGCCAGTTGCCTGGCACCAAGGTCTACCCGTGGGTCGCCAAGACCCGCGGCACGACCGCCGGCGTCGGCCTCATCTCGCCGCCGCCCCACCACGACATCTACTCCATCGAGGACCTCGCCGAGCTGATCCACGACCTCAAGAACGCCAACAAGGAGGCCCGTATCAGCGTGAAGCTCGTCTCCGAGATCGGCGTCGGCACGGTCGCCGCCGGCGTCGCCAAGGCCCACGCCGACGTCGTCCTTATCTCCGGCTACGACGGTGGCACGGGCGCCTCGCCCCAGACCTCGCTCCAGCACGCCGGCCTGCCGTGGGAACTCGGCCTCGCCGAGGCCCATCAGACCCTCGTGCTGAACAACCTGCGCTCCCGCATCGCCGTCGAGACCGACGGCCAGCTGAAGACGGGCCGCGACGTCGCCATCGCCGCGCTGCTCGGCGCCGAGGAGTTCGGTTTCGCCACCGCGCCCCTCGTCGCTACGGGGTGCATCATGATGCGCGTCTGCCACCTCAACACCTGCCCGGCCGGCGTCGCCACCCAGGATCCCCAGCTCCGCGCCCGCTACACCGGCAAGCCCGAGCACGTGGTGAACTTCATGCGCTTCATCGCCGAGGACCTCCGCGCCATCATGGCCCGCCTCGGCTTCCGCACGATCGAGGAGATGGTCGGCCGCACCGACCGCCTCGAGGCCCACCGCGCCGTCGACCACTGGAAGGCCCGTGGCCTCGATTTTTCGAACATTCTCTACCAGCCGGACGCCGGCCCGGAGGTGGGCCGCTTCTGCCAGCAGAAGCAGGACCACGGCATCGACCGCTCGCTCGACATGACTCGTCTCCTCGAGCTCTGCCGCCCCGCCATCGACCGCGGCGAGAAGGTCATCGCCGAACTTCCCATCCGGAACGTCAACCGCGTGGTCGGCACCATCACCAGCGGCGAGATCACCCGCCGTCACGGCGCCGCCGGCCTGCCGGAGGACACGATCCGCCTCAAGTTCACCGGCTCCGCCGGCCAGAGCTTCGGCGCCTTCGTCACCCGCGGGATGACCCTCGCCATCGAGGGCGACGCGAACGACTACTTCGGTAAGGGCCTCTCCGGCGGGAAACTGATCATCTACCCGCCCGCGCAGGCCCCGTTCCGCGCCGAGGAGAACATGATCATCGGCAACGTCGCCTTCTATGGCGCCAGCGCCGGCGAGGCCTACATCCGCGGCCTCGCGGGCGAGCGCTTCGCGGTCCGCAACTCCGGCGTCACCGTCGTGGTCGAGGGCGTCGGCGATAACGGCTGCGAGTACATGACCGGCGGCAACGTCGTCGTCCTTGGCCGCGCCGGGCGCAACTTCGGCGCCGGCATGTCCGGCGGCATCGGCTACGTCCTCGACGAGGCCGGTGACTTCCCGAAGCGCGTGAACCCCCAGATGGTCGGCATCGAGCGCCTGGAGGATCCCCGCGAGATCGCCGCCTTGCGTGCGATGATCCAGAAGCACCTCGACTACACCCGTTCCGAGCGCGCCCGCGCCGTGCTCGCCGACTGGGCCGCGTATGTCCCGCGCTTCGTCAAGGTGATGCCCAAGGACTACAAGCGGATGCTGGCCTGCCTGGACCGCGCCCGCGCCCAGGGCCTCACCGGCGACGAGGCCGTGATGGCCGCCTTCGAGGAAAACGCCCGCGACCTCTCCCGCGTCGGCGGCAACTGAACGACCGCTCCCACCCCCCACGATCCCTTCCTCCCATGGGCAAGCCCACCGGATTCATCGAATACCTCCGCGAACTCCCCGTCGACCGCGCCCCCACGGAGCGCGTGAAGGACTGGAACGAGTTTCACCTCCACCTCGACGAGAAAAAGCTCCGCCAGCAGGGCGCGCGCTGCATGGACTGCGGCATCCCGTTCTGCCACTCCGGCAAGCTGATCAGCGGGATGGCCAGCGGCTGCCCGATCAACAACCTCATCCCCGAGTGGAATGACCTGATCTACCGCGGCCTGTGGCGCGAGGCGCTCGACCGCCTCCACAAGACGAACAACTTCCCCGAGTTCACCGGCCGCGTGTGCCCCGCCCCCTGCGAGGGCTCCTGCACGCTCGGGATCAACGCCCCGCCGGTCACGATCAAGAACATCGAGGTCTCGGTCATCGACAAGGGCTGGGACGAAGGCTGGGTCCTGCCGCAGGCCCCCCGCACCCGCACCGGCAAGAAAGTCGCCGTGATCGGCTCCGGTCCCGCCGGCCTTTCCGCCGCCGCGCAGCTCAACCAGGCCGGCCACACGGTCACCGTCTTCGAGCGCGCCGATCGCCCGGGCGGGCTCCTGATGTACGGGATCCCCAACATGAAGCTCGACAAGCGCGAGGTGGTGGCGCGCCGCATCCGCCTGATGGAGCAGGAGGGGATAAAGTTCATCTGCAACGCGAACGTCGGCGACAACGTCGAGCCGCAGATCTTCCTCAAGGAGTACGACGCCACCGTGATCTGCACCGGCGCCACCCAGCCGCGCGACCTCCCCATCGAGGGCCGCCAGCTCCAGGGCGTGCATTTCGCGATGGAGTTCCTCACCGCCAACACCAAGGCGCTCCTCAACGGCGGCACGGACCACTCCCCGATCCACGCCCGCGGCAAGGACGTCGTGGTCATCGGCGGCGGCGACACCGGCACGGACTGCGTCGGCACTTCCCTCCGCCACGGCTGCCGCAGCATCACCCAGATTGAGATCCTTCCGCGGCCGCCGCTCGAGCGCCAGCCCGACAACCCCTGGCCGGAGTGGCCGAAGACCCTCAAGGTCGACTACGGCCAGGAGGAGGCCGCCGCCCGTTTTGGCGCCGACCCGCGCACCTACCTCACCACGGTGAAGAAGTTCGTCGGCGACGCCCAGGGTCGCGTGAAGGAGCTGGTCACCGTCGAGGTGAAGTGGGCGAAGAACGACAAGGGCCAGTTCGTGCCCCAGGAAGTCCCGGGCACCGAACAGACGCGCCCCGCCCAGCTGGTGCTGCTCGCGATGGGCTTCCTCGGGCCCGAGCAGGCGATCCTCAAGGAAATGGGCCTCGAGACCGACGCCCGTTCCAACCTCAAGGCGGAGCACGAAAAGTACACGACCAACCTCAAGGGCGTGTTCGCCGCCGGTGACTGCCGCCGCGGCCAGAGCCTCGTGGTGTGGGCCATCAACGAGGGTCGCGGTGCCGCGCGCGAGTGCGACCGCTACCTGATGGGCCAGACCGATCTGCCCTGAGGCGCCGCCCGGGCCCCCGCGGCCCGGGTGCGCCCCGCCGCCGATGCCGTCGCAACCGATCCCTGGCTCCAGCGGCGAGATCCTCCGCGAGCTGCCCTCACCCTACCTGCCGCACCCCGGCACCGGGTTGCTCCACCTCCCGCGCTTCCTTGCCAAGTGCCGGATTGTGAAGCGCGACGGCCGCCTGCCCGCGAGCTACGCCAAGAATTACAAGCGCGGCTGCGACCGCTTCCTCTGCCAGCACCTCGGGGTCGACCCGGCCGACATTGAGCAGGCCGTGTTCGCCGCGACCAGCGACGCCGACCTCGAGGAGCGCCTCCGCCGGATGCTCCCGGCCGACGTCCGCGCCCCGGCGTGGAACCGTCGCTACGTGCAGATGGGGATGACCGACGCCGGCCGCGATTTCCTGCGCGAGGCGCTCACCGCGATGGGTTGCCCCGACCGCGCCGCCGACATCCGCAGCGTCCCCGACCTGATGGATTTCGACGAGCGCCGCATCGAGTAGCATCGCGCCGGGTGCCGCGGCGGCCGCCGGTGCTGGAGCTGCTGCCCGAGTGACCGGGCGGCGGCGTTGTTGTGGCCGCGGCCGTTGCCGCGGACTCCGGACAAAAGGATTCTAGCCGAAGGCCAAGTCCGCGAAACGGCCGGTGGTTCCGTCTCCATCCGCGGCTGCAGCCGCGGCCAC
>JBEDEF010000466.1:0-5929 GCA_041175845.1 Verrucomicrobiota bacterium | reverse complement strand
CCCAGCCGCCGCACGCCCACCAAGACGGCCTCCTCCGCCGACAACCCCCCGGCGCGCAGGCCGGCGATGGACTCCCGCAGGTGGTCCTCGAGCTCCGCCACGTCCACCGGCTGCAGCGCCTGGCGCCGCCGCAGGTAGCTGCGCCAGCGGGCGATCTGTTCCTCCAACTGGGCCTCGGTCTCCGTGGTGCTCATCGTTCAGGTGCCCGCCGCCTGGGGTGGAGTGGTCGTCGGCAAGGGTTCAGGGGTCGCCAGTTCGCGCCACAGGCTCCGCAGGGTCGCATCCACCGCCTGCCACTGCCGCCGCTCCTCCTCCAGTTGCTGCCGGCCCTGCGCGGTGATCCGGTAGTACTTCCGGCGCCGGCCCGTCGGCGCCGTCTCCCACCGCGCCTCGATGTGGCCCAGCCGCTCCAGCCGGTGCAACACCGGGTACAACATCCCATCCGTCCACTCCATCCGCCCCCCGGACGACTCCCGCACCCGCAACAGGATCGCGTAGCCGTAACTGTCCCCCTCCGCCAGCAACGCCAGCACGATGGGCGTCGAGGACGCCGCGATCAGATCTTTGCCGAGATCCATCGGGACTTCAGCGGTGGCAGCCTGAGCCGATCAATGGGTGATGCATCACGCTGAGATGCATAGCAGCACAAGGTATGTCAAGATGAGCCCTACCCGGATGGAATCGGTGCCGGGCAAGGGGTCTGCGGCGGACTACCGGCCGTCCTCCCGAGTGATGGCAGTGACCTTGCCGTCGTGGAATTCGACGCGGAAGCGGTCGCGGACGGTGCGGGTGGGGTAATCCAGGTAGTAGGGGTAGGAGGCCCCCCAGCCCCAGCCGCCGCCGCGGTAACCGCGATGGAAGTGGCCGGTGAAGAGGATCTGCCCGCCGGCCTCATAGGTCAGGAAGTGCCAGATCACCGTTTCCCCGCGGGCATCGGTGCGGACGGTGGTGCGATCCGGGTCGCCGAGGGCGAGGCGGACGGCTTCCGTGGAGAAGCCGAGGCCGATCTGGCCGGTGCGCACGAGGGTCTGGTGTTCCGGACTGAGCCGGGCGAAGGCCTCCGGGTTGGCCTCGATGCGGGAGGCGGGCGTGGAACAGCCGGCCGCGAGCAGCAGGGCGCTGGCGAGACCGAGGAGTGGAAGGAAGGCGGTTTTCATGGCGGAAGGGAGGAAACCGCCACGTTCGCACGTTCCCTCCCTTCCGCGCGGCACCCCTTGCCGAGGGCCGCGCGTCGTTTGCGCGCCAAGTGGAACGGAGTCAGCCAAAGGCCGATCCCGCCCCATCCGCCCGCCTGATCACTTGATCGCCAACTGGGGCCGGCCGGCCTCCGGCCAGTCGATGTGGAAGAACTCGCCGCGGGGGCGGTCCGTCCGCTCGTAGGTGTGCGCCCCGAAGTAGTCCCGCTGCGCCTGGAGCAGGTTCGCGGGCAGGCGCGCCGAACGGTAGCCGTCGTAGTACGAGAGCGCCGAGCTGAAGGTCGGCACGGGCACGCCGCACTCCACCGCCAGCGCCACGACCTTCCGCCAGTTCTCCTGCGCCTTGCGCACGGTCTTGTTGAAGTACGGGTCGAGCAGCAGGTTCGCCAGATCCGGCTTCCGCGAATAGGCCTCGGTGATCTTCTGCAGGAACACGGCCCGGATGATGCAGCCGCCCCGCCAGATCTGCGCGATCTCGCCGAAGTTCAGCTTCCACTTGTACTCCTTCTGCGCCTCCCGCATCAGCTGGAAGCCCTGCGCGTACGAACAGATCTTCGAGCAATACAGCGCATCGTGGATCGCCGCGACGAGCGCCTTGCGGGAGCCCTTGTACTTCTTCGCCGGCCCCTTGAGCACCTTCGCCGCCGCCACGCGCTCGTCCTTGATCGCGCTCAGGCACCGCGCGAACACCGACTCCGCGATGGTCGGCGCCGGCACGCCCATATCGAGCGCGTTCACCGACGTCCACTTGCCGGTGCCCTTCTGGCCGGCCGTGTCCAAAATGACGTCCACGATCGGCTTCCGGGTGACCGGATCCTTCTGCTGGAGGATGTCCGCGGTGATCTCGATCAGGAAGCTGCCCAGCATTCCGCGATTCCACTCGGCGAAGATCGCGCCCATCTCCGGGGCCTTCATGCCCAGGAGGCCCTGCATCAGGGCGTAGGCCTCGCAGATCATCTGCATGTCGCCGTACTCGATCCCGTTGTGGACCATCTTCACGTAATGGCCCGCGCCATTCTCGCCGATGTAGGTCGCGCACGGCACGCCGCCTTCGATCGGCTTGCCCGGCGCCGCGCCCGTCAGGGGCCGGCCGGTCTTGGCATCCACCTTGGCCGCGATGGCGTTCCAGATGGGCTCCAGTTCCTGGTAGGCTGCCGGGTCGCCGCCCGGCATCAGGGCCGGACCGAAGCGTGCGCCCTCCTCGCCGCCGGAGACGCCCGAGCCGATGAACCGCAACCCCTTCGCGCGCAGGGCCTGCTCGCGGCGGATGGTGTCCGTCCACAGCGCGTTACCGCCATCGATCACGATGTCGTTTTTATCCAGCAACGGCACCAGGCTGTCGATCACCGCGTCCGTGCCCTTGCCCGCCTGGACGAGGATCACGATCTTGCGCGGTCGGGAGAGTGACTGGACGAATTCCTCCAGGGTCTTGGTGCCGTGGAGGCCGCCCGGGGTGGCCGGGTTCTCGGCGACGAACTTCTCCGTCTTCTCGGTCGTCCGATTGTAAACGGAGATCCGGAAGCCGTGATCAGCGATATTGAGGGCAAGGTTCTGACCCATCACGGCGAGGCCGATGAGTCCGATGTCCGATTTGGTCTGGGCCATGGCGAGGAAAGGAAGGGGGAGAGGATGGTCCGTCTCGCGCGGAAAACCAACCTGATTCTGGCCAATCCGGCTTGGCCGGACTGACCGTCCGGCTTACGCCGCCGGCGCCGCGGGGGTCCGTTCCTCCCAGACGCGGGCCACGTGGAGGAGCATCTCGGCGGCGCGGCCCATGTCCTGCAGGGAAACCCATTCCCGCTGACTGTGCACTTGGTGCATCCCGCAGAACAGGTTCGGCGTCAGGAGGCCGCGGGCGGTCAATTGCGAACCATCCGTGCCGCCCCGGATCCGGTGGCGGAACGGGGTGAGCCCGGTCCGGCGGATCGCCTCGAGGGCGTAGTCCACCGGTCGCGGATCGCGGTCCAGCCAATAGCGCATGTTCCGGTACTGCTCGTGGAACGCCACCTCCACGCAGGCGCCCGGCTCCGCCGCCCGCACCGCGGCCGCCGCCTGTTCCACCAGCCGCCGCAACTCCGCCAGGCCTTCCAGTTCAAAGTCCCGCAGGATCAAACGCACGGTCGCCCGCTCGCTGTTGCCCCGGATCTCGGTCGGATGAATGAACCCCTCCCGGTCCGCCGTGCGCTCGGGGGAACGCGCCTGGGGCAGCGCCGCGGTGAAGCGCGCGGCCAGGCGCAGCGCGTTGACCATCACGTCCTTCGCCCAGCCCGGATGCGCCGCCACGCCGCGAAGCTCCACGATCGCCGCGTCCGCCGAGAAGGTCTCGTCGTCCAGTTCCCCCCGCGCCTCGCTGTCGAGGGTGTACGCGAAGTCCGCCCCCAGCCGCTCCAGCTCCAAGGTGCGCAGGCCGTGGCCGATCTCCTCGTCCGGATTGAAGCACACCCGGATCCGCCCGTGCGGAATCTCCGGGTGCCGCAGGAGGTAACGCACCGCGGCCATGATGGACGCCACGCCCGCCTTGTCGTCCGCTCCCAGCAGGGTGGTGCCGCTGGCCGTGATGATGTCCTCGCCGATGGACTCCCGCAGGTGCGGGATGCTCTCGACGGTCAGGACCTGCGTCGGATCATCCGGCAACACGATCGGCCGGCCGTCATAGGCCCGGTGGACGATCGGCGTCGCCCCGCCGGGCAGTTCCGTCGCGGTGTCCACGTGCGCCAGCCACGCCAGGGTCGGCACCCCCGGTCGGCGGGTCGTCGCCGGGATGGTCGCGAGCACGTAGCCGGTCCGCGTCAACTCGACGTCCTCCGCGCCCAGCGCCCGCAACTCCGCCTCCAGCAACCGCAGGAGATCCCACTGGCCCGGCGAACTCGGGGTCATTCCCGCGTGGGGATCGCTGCGCGTGTCGATCCGGACATAGCGGCAGAAACGCTCCAGCAGGTCCTCGGTGTCGATGGGCATCCTCGCGAACAAAGCCCGTCGCCCACCGCTGGCGAACGTAAATCCGCCGTCGCGCCCTGGGATTATACCGCCAACACCGCCTCTCGGCTTGTCGCGGCTCTCGCACCCCCTAAAGTCTTGCGCGTGGCGGCTTCCACCCTACGCCCCGCCCTTCTCCCCCTTCGCTTGCCTATGCCTTCGCTCCCGCGCCGCTCGTTTCTTCAGCAGTCCGCCCTCGCCGCCGGGGCTGCCCTCACCTCCGGCCTCCGCCCCGCCGTCTATGCCGCCGCCCCCGGGGCCAATTCCGCGATCCGCCTCGGCGTGATCGGCCTCAACGGCAAGGGCTCCGCCCACCTTAAGAACCTCGTCAAGATGCCCGGGGTCCGCATCGCCGGGCTCTGCGACGTCGATCCCCAGGTGCTCGCCCGCGTCGCCCGCAACCTGCCCGAGGGCACGCCCGCCCCGTTCCAGACGACCGACGCCCGCGAGCTGATCGGTCGCGCGGACATCGATGCGGTGATGATCGTCACCAGCAATCACTGGCACGCCCTGCTCACGGTCTGGGCCTGCCAAGCCGGCAAGGACGTCTACGTCGAGAAGCCTATGTCCCGCACGGTCTGGGAAGGGCGCAAGATGATCGAGGCCACCGCCAAGTACGGCCGGATCGTCCAGGTCGGCACGCATTACCGCTCCGAGACCGGCCTCGCCCAGGCGATCCAGTACCTTCACTCCGGCGAACTCGGCCGCGTGCAGCACATCCGCGCCATCGTCTACAATCTCCGCCAGTCCATCGGCCAGCGCCTCCCCTGGTACCCCGAGGGGATCAATTACGACCTTTTCTGCGGCCCCACGCCGATGGCCCCGCTCACCCGCGGCAAGCTCCACTACGACTGGCACTGGTCGTGGGACACCGGCAATGGCGAGCTCGGCAACAACGGGGTCCACGTCCTCGACATCGCCCTCCGCATTGCCCGCCACAATGGCCCCCCGCGCCGGATCGTCAGCTTCGGCAACCGGTACGCGATCCAGGACGCCGCCGAGACTCCCAACACCCACGTGGCGGTCTACGATTATGCCCAGATCCCCCTGATCTTCGAACACCGGGCGCTCCCCGCCAAGCCGGGAGTCAATTACCTCGACCAGGTCGGCGGCCTCCGCACCGGGGTCATCGCCACCTGCGAGGGCGGCACGGTCGCCGGGCTGGTGGGCGCCACGGCCTTCGACAAGGCGGGCAAGCAGATCCGCAAGTTCGCGGGCGATGGCGGTGCGACGCACGTGCAGAACTTCTTCGACGCCGTCCGCTCCCGCCGGAGTCAGGACCTCGCCGCCCCGGTCGAGACGGGCCACCTCTCCGCCTCGCTCTGCCACTTCGGCAACATTTCCTACCGTGCCGGCGAGGCCGCCCCGACGGCCGCGATCGACGCTACGCTCGGGGACTTTCCCGCCGCCGGGGCGATCCACCGGGAACTGCAGGCTCACCTGCAGGTGCACGGGATCGACCTCGCGCGCCAGCCGTTCCGGCTCGGACCCTGGCTCTCGCTGGATGCGATTGGCGACGGCATCACCGCGGTCTCCGGCCAGCGGGAAGGCGCGCTCGAATACGCCCGCTTCCTCCTCAAAGAAACGCAGCGCCCGCCCTACGTGATCCCGGAAAAGGTCTGAACCCCGCCCGGGTTCGGACCGCCTTGGTCAAGCCCCGCCGACGACCGGAGGCTCGCCCCGGAGCGCCGTCAGGACCGCCGCGTGCAAGGCCGGGGTGGCCGCGGCCACCGTCGAGCTGGCCGGATAGGCCGGCC
>JBEDEF010000465.1:0-9927 GCA_041175845.1 Verrucomicrobiota bacterium | reverse complement strand
CTGGTAATGGGTCGCGAACAGGGTCCTCGGGCCCCGCTCCGGGCCCTGGTGCAGGTGCTCGACGACCGCCCAGGCGATCGCGAGGCCGTCGTAGGTCGAGGTGCCGCGGCCGATCTCATCGAGGATGATCAACGAGCGCTCGGTCGCGTTGTTCAGGATGTTCGCGGTCTCGTTCATCTCGACCATGAAGGTCGAGTTGCCCCGGGCCAGGTCGTCGCTCGCGCCCACGCGGGAGAAGATCCGGTCGACCAGCCCGACCCGGCAGCGCCGCGCCGGGACCCAGCACCCGATCTGCGCGAGCAGGGTGATCAGCGCCACCTGCCGGATGTAGGTCGATTTGCCGGCCATGTTCGGTCCGGTGAGGAGCATCAGCTGCGCCTCGTCCGCCCGCAGCTGGGTGTCGTTCGGCACGAACCCCGCCGTGCCCCCGAGCGCGACCACGGCGTCCGGGGCCCGCAGCACCTGCTCCACGACCGGGTGCCGCCCTTCCGTGATCTCGAGCGCCTCGCCCTCGTCGAGTTCAGGCCGGCAGTAATCCCATTCGCGGGCGAGCAGCGCCCAGCCCGCCAGCACATCGAGCTCGGCCAGGGTCTCGGCGGTCCGCATTAGGGCGATGGCCTCATCCAGTACGGCCGCGACCAGGGCGGAGAACAACTCCAGTTCCCGCGCCTGCGCCCCCTCCTCAGCGTGGAAGATCTCCTTCTCCTTCGCCCGCAGCGCCTCGGTGATGTACCGTTCGCCGCCCACGGTGGTCTGGCGCCGGATGTAGTCGGCGGGTACCAGGTGCAGGTTCGCCTTGGTGACCTCGATGTAATAGCCGAAGTTCTGGGTGAAGCGCACCTTCAGGCTGCGG
Organism: Verrucomicrobiota bacterium; assembly: GCA_041175845.1. Taxonomy (GTDB): domain Bacteria; phylum Verrucomicrobiota; class Verrucomicrobiia; order Opitutales; family Opitutaceae; genus ER46. The sequence continues at coordinate 9,074 of JBEDEF010000465.1, read as the reverse complement.
ATCCCGGTGCGCTCCTGCTCCGTGCGCTCGAGGTCAGAAAGCCAGGTGCGGTTGCCGCTGGTCAACGCGCGCAGGCGGTCCAGCTCGGCATCGTGCCCGGCCCGGATGAAGTTGCCGTCCGCCAGGTCATTCGGGAGCTCCTCGGCGAGGCCACGGCGCAGTTGATCCAGCAGGGCCGGCTGCTCGGTCAGGGCCGCCGCGGCCCCGGCGAGCGGCGACTCCGGCCCGAACGCGGCCAACACCGCCCGCAGGCCCGGCAGCCGCTCCAAGGTGTCGCGGATGCCCCCGAGCTCCCGGGGATTGCGCAGCCGGTTCTGCAGCCGGCCGAGGATCCGCGGGATGTCACGCACCGCCTGCAGGAGCTCGTGCAACTCGCCCAGGCGCAGCGGCTGCGTCAGCAGGTCGCCGACCATCGCCTGCCGCCGCCGGATCTCCGTCAGATCGAGGGTAGGCGCCGCGAGCCACCGCTCCAGGAGCCGCGCCCCGGAGGCGGTGGCGGTGCGGTTGACCGCGTGCAGCAGCGAGCCTTCGCGCGAACCCCGGCTTGAGCTGAAGATCTCGAGGTTGCGCAGGGTGGCGGGATCGAGGAGCAGCGCCTTCCCACTGCGGTATTCCTGCAGCCGGGTCAGGTTCTCCGGCCGGGCCCGGAGGTTTTCGGTGACGTACTGCACCAGCGCGCCCGCCGGCCCGAGGCCCGGGTGGTCCGCCGCGAGCCCGAACCCTTCGAGGTTGAGCACCCGCAGGGCCTCCCCGACCGCCCGCGCGCCCGCCCGCGCATCGAAGTGGTAGCCGGGCAACTCGGTGATGAGCCGTTCCGCCGCGAAGGCGTGGAGCGCCCGCAGGCCCGCCTCCTCCGCGGGCGCCGCGGCCCAGCGCTCCCGTTCGCCCTCGATCACGAGCAATTCGGCCGGGGCGAGGGCGGTCAGCACCGGCAGCAGATTCGCCGGCCGCGGATCCGTCGCCACGCGGAACTCGCCCGTCGAGAGGTCGAGCCACGCCGCATGCAGGCCCGTGCGGTCCGCCACCACCGCGGCGAGGTAATGATTGCGCACCGCCTCCATCTGCCCGGGAGCGAGGGTTGTCCCCGGGGAGAGGATGCGCGTGAGCTGGCGACGCACCAGCTTGCCCGCCTTGGCCGGCTCCGCCTGGTCGCAGAGCGCCACCTTGCGGCCCGCGGCCAGCAGCTTGGTCACATAGCCATCCACCGCATGCGCGGGTAGGCCGGCCATCGGGACGTCGTTCCGGCGGGTCAGCGTCAGGCCGAGCAGGCGCGAGGCGGTCACCGCGTCCTCGAAGAACAGCTCGAAGAAATCGCCCAGCCGGAAAAGCAGCAGGGTGTCCTTCGGGAGGCCGCGGCGCACCTCGAAGTACTGCTGCATCATGGGCGTGAGCTTCGCGTCCGACATCCGGGCGAGACGAAGGACGACGCGGCGCGGAGGCAAGCTCCGGCCTGCCCCGGGCAGCCCCGGAAACGCGGGCCCCGCTCAGCGCGCCGCCGCCGGCAGGCGCAGCGGACGGGGATCAGCGACCCAGCCGGCCGGGCGTTGGCCGCGGCCGGGACGATCCGTGTCCCCGAGCTCCACGCGCGCCACCTCGGCCGCCTGCTGCAGCCGGTCCACGATTTCCGGCCGAGTCGCGTGCAGGTCCTCCTTTTCGCCGGGGTCCCGCGTCACGTCGTACAATTGCGCCCGGCGCGGGCCGCCTGCCTTGCCGGCCGTAAGCGTCGCCCGGGCCGGGAGCGCGAGATGCAGCTTCCAGGGACCCGAGCGCACCGCCTGCAACTGCTCCCCGTGATAGTAGTAAAAGGCCTCGTGCGGGCTGCGGGCGCCGGTTTCCCCCGCGAGCAGCGGCCAAACGTCCCGCCCGTCGATGGGCTGCGTCGGCAGGCGTCCGCCGGCGAGGCGCACGAAGGTGGGCAGGACATCCATGAGGGTCGTGAGCTCCGCGCACTCGCGCCCGGCCGGCACCCGCCCCGGCGCCCAGACGATTCCGGGGACGCGCATCCCGCCCTCGCTCGTGGTGTAGCCCCAGCCCCCGAGGGGCAGGTTGCTGCCCTGCACCGGATCGCGGCGCGGCGCCCCGTTGTCCGAGGTCCAGAGGACCACGGTGTGCTCCGCCAGACCCGCGGTGCGGACGGCGGCCAGGATCTGCCCGGCCGCCCAGTCCAGCTCCTCGACGGCGTCGCCCCATGAGCCGTTGCGCGAGCGGCCGCGGAAGGCCGGGCTGGAATGCGGGGCGCGGGTGCTGCCCGGCATCGCGTGGGCCACGTAAAGGAAGAAAGGTTGCTCGCGCTGCTCCCGAATGAACCGCACCGCCGCCTCCGCCTCGCGGCGGGTGAGCAGGTCGCGGTCGACCGGGGCCTCGATCACCTCCTCGTTGCGGAGCAGCGGCAGATCCGGCCACGGCTGGCCCTCGCGCGGCGTCATGTCGTCGCTGTAGGGAACCCCTTGGTACGAGGAGAAGCCCTGCCGCGTCGGCAGGAACGGCGCCTGATCGCCGAGGTGCCACTTGCCGATCATCGCGGTGGCGTAGCCGCGTTCCCGCAGCAGTTCCGCGACGGTCTCCTCCGCCGGATGCAGCCCGATCGGCTCCACGGGTTGCAGCACGGCCCCGCCCCGCGCGTTGCGGTGCAGGTTCACGCGGCGAGGATACGAGCCGGTCAGCAGGGCCGCGCGCGAAGGCGTACAGACCCCGCTCGCGGCATAGAGGTGGGTGAGGCGCAGCCCCTCGCGTGCCATCCGGTCGAGTTCCGGGGTGCGGTGGACGGTTGAACCGAAGGGGCCGGTATCCCCGTATCCTAGATTATCGCACAGCAGCACGATCAGGTTCGGCGGGCGTGGCGCCGGGGCCGCGGCGATCGGCGCGAGCAAGGCCAGCAGGGTGAAGGCCAGCGGGAGCGCGCGCGCGGGCCGGCGGAACCCCGGGGACTTGCTGCCACCAATCGAGGCGGGCGAGGAAGGCACGCGCGGAGCGTGGCGGACGGCGGCCGGGTGGGTCAAGTTGCGCCCCAGGTGCCCGTTACGATTCCGCGCCGGCCGCACATTACGTTGGACAGCCGAGGGCGGACGGCTAGTTGTTCACCAGTTATTCACACCCTACCGATGGAACACATGCGTGGGGCGGAAGCCCCGGTCTCGCGGTTCAAGGTCTCGGCCAAGGTGAAGACGTTCGTCCTCGATACGAATGTCCTCCTCCATGATCCCCAGTGCATCCTGAAGTTTCAGGACAACAACCTGGCGATCCCGGTGGAGGTCCTCGAGGAACTCGACGCCATCAAGGGCGAGCAGTCCACGGAGCGCGGCCGCAACGCGCGGCGCGTGCACCGCATGCTCCAGGAGCTGCTGCCTGACACCCGCTCGATGCACGAGGGCGTCGAGCTCGAGACCGGCGGCACGCTCTCCATCATCATCAACCCCTACCTGCTGAACCCAGGACATTGGTCGCCGGCGATGGACCGGTTGCGGGCGATCCTGCCGGACCTGACGAAGAAGGATAACCGCATCCTCGCGTGCGCGCTGTTCGTGCAGGAACGCTTCCCGCCGCCGACGATCCTCGTCACGAAGGACGTCAATGTGCAGCTGAAGGCCCGCGCGGTCGGGCTCGAATCCCAGGATTACCTCAACGACAAGGTCCCGGCCTCCGACGACGAGGCCAGTTATCGCGAGGTGGCGCTCGATCAGTACGAATTGCAGCGCTTCTGCTCGGAGGGCGCCTACGCGCTGTCCGCCTCCGCCGCGGCGCCGCTGGTCCTCAACGAGTACGTCCTGCTGCGTTCCCCCGAGGGCAAGACGATGCCCGCCCGGCATTACGGGGAGGGCGTCCTTCGACGCCTGAAGCTGCCCGACTTCGTGAAGGCCCCAGGCGGGATTCCCATCCGCGCGCGCAACCTCGAGCAGCAGTTCCTGATGGACGCCTTGCTCGACGAAGGGATCTCGTTGATCACGTGCTTCGGGAAGGCAGGCACGGGCAAGACACTACTTTCCACTGCCTGCGCGCTGCATCAGCTCCAGGACGACCACTGCCGCTACGACGGGCTTTCGATTTCCCGGCCGATCATCAGCCTGGGCAAGGACCTGGGTTTCCTGCCCGGCTCGCTGGAGGAGAAGATGCGCCCTTGGTTGCAGCCGTACCACGACGCCTTGGAGGTCCTGATCCCCTCTAAACCGCCCAAGGATCCGCAGTTTGCCGCCAAGAAGGTGACGCGGCGGAAGGGAAAGCGGCAGGAGACCGCGCCGCCGCCCGTGCCCGCGCCTCCCGGCGCGCCGGGCGCGGCCCTCAAGCCCTACGAGCGTTTGCTGCGCAGCGGGATGGTGGAGATCGAAGCCCTCGCCTTCATTCGCGGTCGCTCGATCGCGCGGCGGTTCTTCATCCTCGACGAGGCCCAGCAGCTCACGCCCCACGAGGTCAAGACGGTCATCACCCGGATCAGCGAAGGCTCCAAGATTGTGCTGATCGGGGACCCCGCCCAGATCGACAACCCCTACGTCGACGCGCGCAGCAACGGCTTGGTCTACTGCCACAACCGGATGAAGGGCCAACCCCTCGCCGCCCACGTGAAGCTCACCAAGGGAGAGCGCTCGCGCCTCGCGGAACTGGCGGCCGACCTGCTCTAGGCGGTCGCCTCGCCCCTTACGTCCGCGCGCTCCCCAGTAACCCGCGGAGGTCCGCCAAACTCAGCTTCGCCGCCGCGGCATCGCTGGCCTCGAACACCTCGGCGAGCAGGGTTCGCTTCTCCTCCTGCAGCGCCAGCACGCGCTCTTCCACGGTGCCGGTGGCGATGAGCTTGTAGCTCGTCACCGTGCGGGTCTGACCGATCCGGTGCGCGCGATCGGTCGCCTGGGCCTCCGCGGCCGGATTCCACCACGGATCCAGATGCACCACGGTATCTGCGGCCGTCAGGTTCAGGCCGGTCCCGCCCGCCTTCAGGGAGAGTAGGAACACCGGCACGTCTGATTCGGACTGGAAGCGATCGACCTGCGCCTGGCGTTGCGCGGGCGACATCGTGCCGTCCAGCCGGCACCAGGGGATGCCTTGCGCCTCCAACTCCGTCCCGACGAGGTCCAGCAGGCGCGTGAACTGGGAGAAGACGAGCAGCCGGTGCCCGTCGTCCACGGCCTCCGCGAGCAGTTCGCGGAAGGCCTCCAGCTTGGCGGAAACCGCGGCGCTCGGCTCCTCCGGGAGGCTGGCCACCAGCCGCGGGTCGCAGCAGATCTGGCGCAGCCGCAGCAGCTGGGTGAGGGCCGCGAGCCGAAGCCGGGATTCGGCCGCGCCGGCCGCCGCGAGGTCGATCAACTCGCGTTCACTCTCCTGCTCGACCCGGCGGTACAGCTCGGTTTGGGCCGGGGTCAGTTCCACCCACAGGACCTGCTCGAGGCGCGGCGGCAACTCCGGGGCCACCGCCCGCTTGGTCCGCCGCAGCAGGTAAGGCGCCGCCTGCCGGCGCAGCCGTTCGTCGTGCCAGGTCCGCTCCTCCGCGCTGAGACCGGCGGGCAGTCGCGGTAGGTACCCGGGCAGCAGGAATTCCAGGAGGGAGCGCAGGTCCGCGAGGGAGTTTTCGAGCGGGGTGCCCGTGAGGAGGAACCGGGTCCGCGCCCGTAGGGCCCGCAGCGCCGCCGCACTCTGCGAACGCCGGTTCTTGATGTGCTGGGCTTCGTCCGCCACCACGGCCGCGAATTCCACCCCGGCCAATAGCTCCTGGTCCCGGGAGAGGGTGCCATAGCTCGTGATCAGCAAATCTGTCCGCGCCAGATCGGCGGTGCGCGTCAGCCGGCCGGCACCGTGATGGACGCCCACCCGCAGCTCCGGCGTGAACCGCGCGGCCTCGCGGCGCCAGTTCTCGAGGAGGGAGGCCGGACATACCACCAACGTGGTGCCGACGGGGGCGGACACCGGCCGGTGCAGCGCGGCAAGGAACGCGAGGGCCTGCAGGGTCTTCCCGAGTCCCATCTCGTCGGCCAGGATCCCGCCCAACCCGTGCCGGTGCAGGTGCCACAACCACGCCACCCCGAGGCGTTGGTACGGACGCAGCTGCGCATCGAGGGTGGCGGGAACCGGGGCGGGCTCGAGGGCGGACAACCGTTCCACGGCTCCGGTCAGGCGCTGCCAGTCCGCGGGGGGACGAAAGCCGGGGGCGAGTTCCTCCAGCAATTCGGCGATTTCGGCCACCCGGCTCCGTGGCACCCGTTGGCGGGCCACCGGGGCCATCGCGACCCGGGGATCGCCGGCGAGCGCCTGTTGCGCCCGGGCGAGACGTCCAGCGAGCTCCGGATCGATCAGCAACACCCGGCCCTTGGCCTCCAGGTAGCCCCGGCCCGCTGCCAGGGCGGACCTGAGGTCGGCCTCCGAAGCACCTTCCGCGGCGAGCCCCAGCTCCACACTGAACTGATTTCCGGTGGTCTCGACCTGCGCAGCCAGGCGCGCGGGCACGAGGTGGGCCGTCTGGCGCGTGAAGGCCGGCGTGAAGCGGGCGGCGAGCGTGCCGCGCAGCCGCTCGCCGTGCCGCGCCAGGAACGAGAGCGTGCGGTGACGGTCGCGCAGCCACCATCGCCCATTGGAGGGCTCCAGCAGGAACCCCGCCTCTTTCACCAGCGCAAGCGCCTCTGCGTACCGTGGATGCTCCCGCGAGGGCAGGGTCAGCGCCAGATAGTGTTCGGTGCCATCGACCTCCAAGGGCCGGCGCTCGTCCGGCACCTTGGGGCGAACGCGTCGGCTAGACGCAGCGGGGGCCGTGGGCACCGGTGGCTCGTGCAGGATCGTGTCGTGACGCCACGCGACCAACTCCCCGCCGTCCATAAACACGCGCTGTCCTGCTGCGGCGTGGCTCAATTCGCCTAATTGTCGCCGGCTTAATTGGATCACACCCGGCGGCTGCGGACCGCACCAACGTTGCAATAAGGCCAGCAGGGGCAGCAGTTCCGCAGGCGGCGCAGCGCTGAGATCCAGCTCCACCCGTACGGCAACTGCATCCCGCGCCGCCGCGGCGACTAGGTTGGGCGGCAGGTGGAGTCGGAGCACTTCGTCAGCCAGCGATTAGCTCGCCCGAGTCGCAAGTGCTTACTGATCGGCGGCCCGTACTGAGGAAAATGTTCCTCCCTGGGTCACAAAAAAACTTATTCACAAGATGAACCTAGCTGCTGCTCGCGGGGTCTGAGGGTGCGCTATGCCTAAACTGCCGCCAAGCCCCACGCGTGTCCTTCTCCGGAACGCCCTGCGTTTCGTATTCCTCTCGGTCATGGTCGAGTCCATCGAAGCTTCCCCGGAACGCGCCGCGACTCTTGAGGCGATTCGTTTGATCGAGAATCCCCGCAATGTCTCGCGCCCAGGTCCCGGCGGCGAGCTAGGCCCGTGGCAGTTCAAGGCCGAGACGTGGCGGATGCACTCCACCCGCCCCTTCGCCGCCGCACTCGACCGAGAGGAGGCTCTCCGGGTAGCATGCCTTCACTACGATTGGATCTGCCGAGGGTTAGCGAAGGCGAAACTACCCCAGGATGCGTATCATGTGGCCCTCGCGTGGAATAGCGGGTTGAACGCGGTGCTACGCCGCCAGGCCCCGACGCGGGCTCACCGCTACGCCGAACGGGCGGCCAATCTCGCCGAGACGCTGCGCCAAGGCCCGCTGCTGGCGGCCCACGATCCGTCCCCGCCAGCGATGGCGCGGGTGCCCTGAGGCCCGGCGGCCCCGGCGCGACGAATCGAAACGTCGCGCCGGCATTCCGCGTCAGGCGAAGAGCCGGTGGTTCACCTTGCCGTGGACGTCCGTCAGCCGGAAGTCCCGGCCTTGAAAGCGGAAGGTGAGCTTCGTGTGGTCGAGGCCCAGCAGATGCAGGATAGTCGCGTGCAGGTCGTGCACGTGCATCGGGTCCTGCACCGCGTTGAAACCGAGCTCATCGGTCTCGCCGATCACCTCGCCCGCCTTTACGCCCCCGCCCGCGAACCACATGGTAAAGGCGTCGATGTGGTGGTTGCGCCCGGTGGTGTCACGGTTCTCACCCATCGGGGTGCGGCCGAACTCGCCGCCCCAGATCACGAGGGTGTCCTTGAGCAGCCCGCGCTCCTTCAGGTCCTGCACAAGGGCGGCCTGCCCTTGGTCCACCTCGCGACAGACTTTTTCGAAGTCACCCTGCAGGTTCTCACCCGGCCCGCCGTGGCTGTCCCAATTGGTGTGGTAGAGCTGCACGAAGCGCACGCCGCGCTCGACCAGACGACGCGCGAGCAGGCAGTTGCGGGCGAAGGAAGGCCGCTGGTCCTCGATGCCGTACCGCTTCAGAGTGGCCGCGCTTTCCGCCTGGAGGTCGATCAGGTCCGGCGCGCTGGACTGCATCCGGGACGCCATCTCGTAGGCGGCGATGCGGGTCGCGATCTCGGGGTCACCGGTGGCGACGGCCCGCTGCAGGTTCAGGTCGCGCAGCGCGTCGAGCGCGTCCCGCTGACCCTCGGCCGTGACTGTTCCCGGACGCGTCAGGTTGAGGATCGGCTCCCCGGTGCCGCGAAACGGCACGCCCTGGTAGGTGGTGGGCAGAAACCCGGAGCCCCAGTTGACGGCCCCGCCGCGCGGTCCGCGGGGGCCGGACTGGAGCACCACGAAGCCCGGGAGGTCCTGGCACTCGCTGCCGAGGCCGTAGTTCAGCCAGGAGCCCATGCTTGGGCGCCCGAACTGGCCGGAGCCCGTGTTCATGAAGAGCTTCGCCGGTGCGTGGTTAAAGAGGGTCGCCTGGCAGGACTTCACCATCGTGATGTCGTCCACGATGCGCGCCGTGTGCGGAAAGAGCTCGGAAACCCACATGCCGCTGCGGCCATGCCGCGCGAACCGGCGCCGCGACCCCATCAGGCGCGTGCCGTGGCTGGAATCCATGAAGGCGAAGCGCTTTCCCTCGATGAACGACTGCGGGATCGGTTGGCCGTTCAACTCGTTGAGCTTCGGCTTGTGGTCGAAGAGCTCCAGCTGGCTGGGGCCGCCGGCCATGAAGAGATAGATGACGTTGCGGGCCCGCGCCGGAAAGTGCGTCGGCCGGGGGGCGAGGGGGCCGGTCGGCGCCGGGGTCGCGCACGCGCCGCCACTTCCTCAGCCGCTGTGC
>JBEDEF010000464.1:0-4168 GCA_041175845.1 Verrucomicrobiota bacterium | reverse complement strand
TCCCGCGGAAACCGGTTCTGCTCCATTTGCCGGAGCTTGAACTCCCATTCGCCGGTGAGGTCCGGCTTGGTGAGTTCCTCCGCCTTCACGGCGGCGAGGAACTGGATCAGCTGCTCGGCCTTGGCGGTCGGGATCAGCTCCCGCTGGGGGCGGTCGATGTACTTCTGGTTGATTAGGCCGTCGATCGTGTCGGCGCGGGTCGCCGGCGTGCCGAGGCCACGCTCCTTCATCGCCTCCGCCAATTCCTCGTCGTCCACCAGCTTGCCGGCGCCCTCCATCGCGGAGAGCAGCGTCGCCTCGGTGTAACGCGGGGGCGGCTTGGTCGCCTCGGCGTGCAGCGTTGCCTCGGTGGTGACCGCGGCCGGCGGGGTGCCGTCCGCCGGATCCAGCGGGGGCAGCGTGCGCCCGTCAGTCGAGTCCTCGTCGACCGTAGCCCGGCCGTACACGGCCAACCAGCCGGCGGAGGTGAGCACCTTGCCCTCGGTCTTGAATTCGTGCCCAGGGGCGACGGTGCTGAGGCGGGTGGTAACGTCGAACTCGGCGGCCGGGAAGAAGGCGGCGACGAAGCGGCGCGCAATCATGTCGAAGATCTTGGCCTCGAGGTCCTCGAGACCGCGGGCCTCGTTGACGGTGGGGATGATCGCGAAGTGATCGGAGATCTGCGCGTTGTTGAAGATGCGTTTGTTTGGCCGAACCCAGCCAGCCTCGAGGACCTGCGCGGCGAACGGCGCGAGCGGGCCGCCCAGGGCGCGGAGGGTGTCGCGGACGGTCGGCTGGTAGTCCTCCGGGAGAGCCCGGGAATCCGTGCGGGGATATGTGATGACTTTGTGCCGTTCGTAGAGCGCCTGGGCGATCTGGAGCGTGCGGCGCGCCGGGAGGCCGAAGCGGTTGTTGGCCTCGCGCTGGAGCGTGGTCAGGTCGTACAACCGCGGAGCCGCCTGCGTGCTGCCCTTGCGTTCCTCCGTGACCTGCGCCGGGGGCCGACCCTGGCAGGCGGCGTGCACGGCCTCGGCGGCCGCGCGGTCCCAGATCCGGTCGATGCGGTCGTGGTCGTCGCCCTCGGCGCGGCGAAAGCCTGGGCGCTGGTAGACACCTTCATAAGTGCCCTGGCGGACGGTGAAGGTGGCGGTGACGCGCCAGTAGTCCCGGGGCCGGAAGTGGCGGATCTCCAGCTCGCGCGCGTAGACCATCGCGAGGGTGGGGGTCTGCACGCGGCCGACGGAGGCGACGTTGCCAGCGCGGGAGCCGAACATCCGCTTGGTCAGCGCGCGGGTGCCGTTGATGCCGATGAGCCAGTCGCTTTCGCTGCGGCAGCGGGCGGCCTGCTCGAGGCCCGCCATCCGCTCGCCGTCGCGGAGGTTGCGAAACGCCTCGCGGATGCCCTCGGTGGTCATCGTCTGCATCCACGCGCGCTTCACGGGAAGGCGGCATTTCGCGAGCTGGTAGAGGTAGGCGAAGATGAGCTCGCCCTCGCGCCCGGCGTCGCACGCGTTGATCACCTGGTCGACGTCCTTGCGGCCGAGCAGTTTCTTCACCGCGGTGAACCGCTCCTTCGCGTCCTCGATCGGCTTCAGCCCGAACTTCTCCGGGATGATCGGCAGGGTCTCGAGCCGCCAGAAACCGTACTTCTTCTTGTCGATGTCCTCTGGCATCTCCAACTCGACCACGTGGCCGACGGCGTAGGAGATGACGTACTCGTCGTTCTCGTAGTGGTCCCCCTTCTTGGGGATCTTGCCGAGGGCGCGCGCGAGGTCCGCCGCGACGGACGGCTTCTCGGCGATGACGAGTGACTTCATGGGACGCGACCCGGTACCGGCGCGCCCGCGAAGTGCAAGAACTAGTTTTTTTCCGCGCGCGCTCCGGCCGCCGCCGGCGGGTCAGGCCGCGGGGGCGCGCGGAGTCTCGGCGAGCGCGGCGTCGAAGGCGGAGAGCAGGGCGGCGATCGTCTCGTCGGTCTCGTCGCCCATGTTCGAGATGCGGAAGGTCTTTCCCTTCAGCTTGCCGTAGCCGCCGTCGATCACGAGGCCGTGCTTGGACTTGAGCGTCTTGTTCAGGGCGCCGAGGTCGTAGCCGAGGTTGTTCGCGAAGCAGTTCAGCGTCACGGAGCCGAAGCCCGGCGGCGGGAACATCGTGAAGCCCTTGGCGAGGACGTGTTCGCGCACGGTGCGGTTGAGGCGGGCGTGACGGGCGTGGCGGTTGGCGATGCCCTCGGCGCGGATGTCCTCGAGCTTGGACTGGAGCGCGTAAATCAGCGAGATCGCCGGCGTGCTCGGGGTCATGCCCTGCTCGTGGTTCTTCTGGAACTCGACCAGGTCGAAGTAGTAGCCGCGACCGTCAGTGCCCGCGGCGCGCTCGAGGGCGCGGGCGGAGGCGGAGACCAGGGCGAGCCCCGGCGGCAAGGCGAGCGCCTTCTGCGAGCCGGTGATGAGGATGTCGATGCCCAGCTCGTCCTTGGGCAGCGGCATCGCGCTGAAGGAGCTGACCGTGTCGACGATCGAGATGACCTCGGGGAACTCGCGGATCACGCGCATCAGGGCGGGCAGGTCGCTCATGCAGCCGCACGAGGTCTCGTTGTGGATGAGCGTGATCGCGTCGTAGCCGCCGGTAGCGAGCTCGCGGCGTACGGCGTCAGGATCGACGGGTTTACCCCAGTCGAAACGGAGGGCGGTGGCAGCCTTCCCGGCCCGCAGGGAGACGTCGTACCACTTGTCCGAGAACGCCCCATTCATGCAGTTCAGCACCTTGCGCCGAGTGACGCTGCGCAGGGCTCCTTCCATCACGCCCCAGGCGCTGCTGGTGGAGAGGTATACCGGGTCGCGCGTGCCGGCGAGGGCCTGCAGCTCTGGCTGGATCGCTTGGTAGAGCGCGACGAACTCGGTGGTCCGGTGCCCGATCATCGGGCGGGCCATCGCGCGGAGGGTCTTCTCCGAAACGGCGATCGGGCCGGGAATGAAAAGTTTGTAGCTCATAGGTCGGAAGGGCGGGCGGCGGGATGCCGGGCGTGCGAAAACTGTTTACGCCATCGGACGCGTCAACCTTAGGTTTCGCTTCTCCGCCGATGTCATCCTCCTGGTTCAAGAAGCAGCTCAATGCCCTCGAGCTTTTCACGGTGGACGTGATCTACGGGCGGCGAGCGGGCGCGGGCACGGCGATCTACGGCGGCTTCCTGCAGGGGCTATCGTGGTTGTTCAGCGCGGCGGCGCAGTCGCGCGTCTGGCTCTATCGGAAGCGCATTCTGCACGACCAGCCGCTGGGCTGCCTCGTGGTCGTGGTCGGCAACCTCACGGTTGGAGGCACGGGCAAGACACCGGTGGTGGAGAAGTTTGCGCGTGCGTTGCGCGACCGCGGCCGCCGCGTGGCCATTCTCAGTCGCGGGTACAAGAGCCGCGGCGCCCCGCTGTGGCGCCGCGCCTGGTGGCGCCTCACCCACGCCGAACCGCCGCCGCCCCGCGTGGTGAGCGACGGCGAGCGGCTACTCCTGGGTAGTGACGAGGCCGGGGATGAACCCTGGATGCTCGCGCGAAACCTGCCGGGGATCGTCGTGCTCGTGGACAAGAACCGCGTCCAGGCCGGCCGGTACGCCGTGCGGCGCTTCGGCTGTGACACTCTCGTTCTCGACGATGGCTTCCAGTACCTGCCGCTGAAGGGGAGCCTGAATCTGCTGCTGGTCGACAAAACGAATCCCTTCGGCAACGGCCACCTGCTGCCGCGCGGGATCCTGCGTGAGCCGGTGAAGCATCTCCGGCGCGCCCATTACGTTTTCCTCACCAAATCCGACGGCCGGAGGGATCCCGAGCTGGAACGAGTCATCACCGCCCACAATCCCGGGGCGGACATCATCGAGTGCGCCCATCGCCCGCGGTATCTCCGGCGTTTCGGCTTGTCCGAGGACGCGCCGGGAGGACGGGAGCCGCTGGGCTTCCTGCAAGGGCGGCGTGTGTTTGCGTTCAGCGGCATCGCCACGCCAGAGAGCTTTGAGAAGTTTCTCCGCGACCTCGGCGCGGTGCTGGCCGGCCGCGAGCGTTTCCTTGATCACTACCGCTTCGGCGAGGAGGACCTGGGCCAACTGTTCGCGCAGGCCGCCCGGGACGGTGCGGAATGCCTGGTCACGACCGAAAAGGACGCCGTTCGCATCCGGGACGACCTGGCATGCCCGCTGCCGCTCTAC
>JBEDEF010000463.1:0-3214 GCA_041175845.1 Verrucomicrobiota bacterium | reverse complement strand
CCCCTCGCCTCCGCCACCCGGTCCGCGCCGAGCCCGCCGTGCCGGCTGGGGATCCCGCCCGCTTCGGCAATCGCGAACAGAGTTGGCTGGCCTTCAATCAGCGGGTCCTCGATCAGGCGCGAAATCCGGCCAACCCGCTGCTCGAACGGGTCAAATTTCTCGCGATCGCCAGCTCGAACCTCGACGAATTCTTCGAAATCCGGGTGGCGGGTTTGCGGCAGCAGGCGGATTCCGAGGCGGCGCCGCTCACCCTGGACGGCCTGACGCCGCGCGAGCAACTCCGACGGGTGAGGGTGGCGGTCGGCGCGATGGTGGCCGCGCAGCATCGGTGCTGGCAGGAGGAACTGGTCCCGCTCCTGGCCCGCGAGGGGCTCCTTTTCCGGCCCACGCAGGAGCTCGACGCGGCGGAGCTCGCGTGGGTCCGGCGTCATTTCAGCGAGCAGGTGCAGCCGGTCCTCACTCCCTTGGCGGTGGATCAGGCGCACCCCTTCCCGCTGCTGGGCAACAAGACGCTGAGCCTCCTCGTGCTGCTGCGTCAGGAGGAGGATCCCGCCGCGGAGCCCGTGCTCAGCATCGTGCCCGTCCCCCGCAGCCTGCCGCGCATCCTGCGCCTCTGCCCCGGCGAGCTGGGCCCGGACCGGTTCCTGTTCCTCAGCGAGATCCTCAAGCTGTGCGTGGGGGAGCTGTTTCCAGGCTATCGCGTCCTCGGGGCCCACGCGTTCCGCGTCACCCGCAACAGCGACCTCTACATCGATGAGGAGGAGGCGGAAAACCTGCTCAAGAAGATCGAGGACGAGCTGCGCAACCTCCGCCGCGGCGCCGCGGTGCGGCTTGAGGTCGAGCACGGCGTCGATCCCTGGGCCCTCGCGGAGCTGGTGCGCCACCTCGGCCTGCCGGAGGACGCGGTCTACGCGCAGCCCGCCCCGCTCAATTTCCTGCGCCTCATGGCGCTGCACGACCTCGTCGACCGGCCGGACCTGAAGTACCCGCCCTTCACCGGCGCCGACTGCGCGGCCCTCGCCGGGGGACGCCCGGTCTTCGACGCCGTCCGCGAGCGCGACCTCCTGCTGCACCATCCCTACGACAGCTTCGCCCCCGTGGTGACCTTCGTGCAGGAGGCGGCGCGGGACCCGGAGGTGCTCGCGATCAAGCAGACCCTCTACCGCACGAGCGGCGACTCGCCGATCATCGAGGCCTTGATCGAGGCCTCGCTGGCGGGCAAGCAGGTGACCGCCTTGGTGGAACTGATGGCCCGCTTCGACGAGGCCAACAACATCAAGTGGGCCCGCGAGCTCGAGGAAGCGGGCGTGCACGTCGTCTACGGGGTGGTCGGCCACAAGACGCACTGCAAGTGCTGCCTCGTGATCCGGAGGGAGGGCGGAATGCTGCGGCGCTACGTGCACCTCGGCACCGGCAACTACAATCCGCGCACGGCGCGGCTCTACACCGACCTGAGCCTGCTCACGGCGCGCGAGACGCTGACGGCCGAGGTGGCCCAGCTCTTCAATTCGCTCACCGGCCTCGGCCGCGCCCCGGAGTTCCACCATCTCCTGGTGGCGCCGTTCAACCTCCACGCCCGGATCCTCGAGCTGATCGCGGCGGAGACGGCCCACGCTCGGGCGGGTCGGCCGGGGCGCATCATTGCCAAGATGAACAAGCTGGTGGACCCGCATGCCATCGAGGCGCTGTACGCGGCGTCCCAGGCCGGCGTGGAGATCGACCTCATCGTCCGGTCCACCTGCTGCCTCGTGCCGGGGGTGAAGGGGCTGAGCGAGAACATCCGGCTGCGCAACCTCGTGGGCCGGTTCCTCGAGCACGCGCGGATTTTCGTGTTCGGTCAGGGCGGAAATCCGGCGGTTTATGCCGGGAGCGCGGACTGGATGCCCCGGAACTTCTTTCGCCGCGTAGAGGCGGTCTTCCCCGTGGAAGACCCGGTCCTGCGCCACCGGATCCTCGACGAGATTTTGGCCTCCGAGTTACGCGACACGGTTGACGCCGCGGGTCTGCGGTCGGATGGGACGTACGCGTCGCTGGACCCGGCGCAAGGCGCGGCGTCCTTCCAGGCGCAGCGCCACTTCATGACGCTCGCGCAGGCGCGGACCGCGTCGGCCGCGCCCTGAGCGGGAGGCGGCCTCAGGGCTGCTTCGGCGCGCGGCGGTGCTCCCGCGGGAGCGCCTCTTCCAGCACGTTCGGCTGGCCGGTCCGCTTACGCAGCGTGAACGCGTCGTAGAGGCGGTTGGTGGCGGTGCGGGCCTCGTAGCGGAGTTCGTCGCCATCCACCGTGATCAGCTGGAACAACTGGGTGTCCTCCGCGAACCGCACCGCCCAAGCGTCGCCCGGGGAAAGATCGTACATTTTGGGCCCGCTCACCGAGACCACGTACACGGTGCCGATCGCCGGGTCGTAGGCCTGGTTGTAGCCCTTGGGCAAGTTGATCTCCGCCGCATTAGCCTTCCGGGTGACGTCGCCGCTGCGGGCATAGGTGTGGTCGTGGCCGGTGAGGACCAGGTCGACCTTGAACTCGTCGAAGACGGGCTTCCAGAGCTCCCGCAGCTTCGCGTTATCGCGGTTCCGAGCGGGCGAGAAGATCGGGTGGTGGAAGGTGAGAATCGTCCAGCGCTGCGGGTTGTTCCGCAGCACCTCGCGCAGCCAGGGCACCTGCTCGGCCGGGAGGTCATTGGAATTGAGCGAGATGATGCGCGCGCCCTGGTAGTCGAAGTAATATACGGTCTCGGCCAGCGCGGGCTGGTCGCGGGGCCCGTTCTCCGGGAGGGTGAAGTGCGGGCGCCAGTTGCGGCTGAGGATCCGCGGGGCCGCCGCGTCCTTCTCGTCGAGCTTCCCGTACTCGTGGTTGCCCGGGGTCGGAACGACCGGGATGGTCGCGTTGACCCAGCCGGGGGCTCCCAGCCACTCGCCCCACTGGGCGTCGTTGTGGGCGTTGTTGATCAGGTCGCCCGCGTGCAGCGTGAACGCGGCCCGCGGCGCCTCCTGAAACGCCTCGCGGAAGACCCGCGACCAATGGGTGCGGACGTCGTTTTGGGCGTCACCGAAATAGATGAACGTGAAGCGCGCGGGACCCGCGGCGGCGGTGCGGAAGTGAAACCATTCGCTCCAATTGACCCCGTCGCCCACGCGGTACGCGTACAGCGTGCCCGGGGTGAGGCCGGTGAATTCCGCCGCATGCGCGAGGGCAGAGCCGAGGCTGGACTCGTAG
>JBEDEF010000462.1:0-4133 GCA_041175845.1 Verrucomicrobiota bacterium | reverse complement strand
GGCCTCCGGGCATCCCGCCGCCGATGTGCCGCGGGTCTTCGCCGAGTGACCCCGTTCCTCCCGGATACCAACGCCTTCTCCGTCTTCTTCCGGCGGCGTGACGAGGGGTTGCTGGCGCGTTTCGCCGCCGCCTTCCCGCAGGTCCGACTTTCGGCCATTGTGTTGGCGGAACTGGAGTATGGGGCCGCAAAGTCAGGGTTGGACCGGCATCGTTCCCGCATTGAAGCCCTGACGCTCTCCGTCCCGATCGAGCAGTTCTCGCCTGAGGACGCCGCCGGCTATGGGCGACTGCGGGCGGTATTGGAGCGCAGTGGCCGGATGATTGGTCCTTTCGACACTCTGATTGCGGCACAGGCTCTCCGATTGGGGGCCATCTTGGTCACCCACAACACCGAGGAGTTCTCCCGCGTTCCCGGCCTGCGGTGTGAGGACTGGCAGACCCTTGGCCCTGCGTGACCCGCTGCCAAGGCTGCGGCGGCTGGGCAAAAAAAAGGACCGGGCGCGGGGCCCGGTCCTGACGGGTGCGGCGTCCGAACTTACTTTGTCGGCACCGTCTGGATCGTGCGCAGGATCCGGCCGGCCACCAAATACGGGTCGGCGGCGGAGTTCGGGCGCCGATCCTCAAGGTAACCCTTGTAGCCGTTGTTGACGAAGCTGTGCGGGACGCGGATCGACGCGCCGCGGTCGGCGACGCCATAGCTGAACTTATCGATCGACTGCGTCTCGTGCAGGCCGGTCAGGCGGAGGTGGTTCTCCGGCCCGTAGACCGCGATGTGCTCGTCCACGTGCTTCGCGAACGCGGCCATCAGCTTCTCGAAGTAGGCCTTCCCGCCCACCTCGCGCATGTGCTTGGTGGAGAAGTTCGAGTGCATCCCGGAGCCGTTCCAGTCGAGCGGCGAGTCGAAGGGCCCGCGGATAGGCTTGCAGCGCCATTCGACGTCAATGCCGTACTGCTCGCAGAGGCGGGACATAATGTAGCGGGCGACCCACATCTGGTCGGCGGCGCTCTTGGAGCCCTTGCCGAAGATCTGGAACTCCCACTGGCCCTTAGCGACCTCGGCATTGATGCCCTCGATGTTGATTCCGGCGTCGAGGCAGATGTCGATGTGCTCCTCGACGATCTTCCGGGCCACCGCGCCAACGTTCTTGTAGCCGACGCCGGTGTAGTACGGGCCCTGGGGCTCGGGGAAGCCGCCCGGGGGGAAGCCAAGGGGCGCGCCGTCCTCGAAGAAGAAGTACTCCTGCTCGAAGCCGAACCAGGTGCCCGGATCATCCGGGATGGTGGCGCGGGAGTTCGAGGGGTGGGCGACGCCAGTGTGGAGGTAGGTCTCGCACATTACGAGCACGCCGTTCTTGCGGGTGGAGTCCGGGAAGACCGCGACGGGCTTCAGGACGATGTCGGAGCTCTTGCCCTCGGCTTGCCGGGTCGAGCTGCCGTCGAAGCCCCAGTCGGGGAGTTCGGTCAGCTTCGGGAAGCTCTTGAATTCCTTGATCTGGGTCTTGCTGCGGAGGTTGGCCAGCGGGGTGTAGCCGTCGAGCCAGATGTATTCCAGTTTGTACTTGGGCATATGGGTGGAGCTGAGTTGGGTAGGGTTAAGGCGTCCTGAGCCCGGGCCGCGGTCGAGATAAATCCATTCCGCGCGGGCACATTCTGCCGAGACGGAGGAAAGCACCTTTCGTGCCACAGCCGCGGAAAAATGGTGGGCGGGCTTCGCCGGCGGGCGGCGAGCAGGGGCGGAACGCCGTCGACAACCCATACGCCGTCTTCCTTCCTCGGGCGATGGTTCGCTCCGGTCCGTCTTCCTTCGCCGGCTTGAGATGAGTGTCCGCCGCAATGCCCGGATCGTCGCCGTCGGCGGGGTGCTCGCCCAGTTGGCCTTCGGCTTGCGGGGCATCGTGGTCGCCCGGCTGATCGGCCCCGAAAACATGGGCATCGTCGCCTCCTTCTTCATCGTGCTCGCGGTCGTCGACACGTTGGGGCCCCTCGGCGTCGATGCCTTTGTCGCCCAGCGTCGGTCCCTGCCACCGGAGACCTTGCTCCGGACGACCCAGACGATCGCCTTGCTCCGAGGTCTGGTGGGCGCCCTGCTACTCCTCGTCGTGGCGCTCCCGGTTGCCCGCAGCTTCGAGGCGCCGGAGGCCCTCGCCGGGTTTCTTACCCTCGCGCTCGTGCCGTTTTTGCGGGGCTTCATCCACCACGGCGTGCACCTTCTGCCCCGGTTGGACCGCGCCAAGGCGACCGCGGCTCAGGAACTGTGGGCCCAGGGTGTCGGCTTCCTGCTGGGGGTGGTCGTCGCGTGGTGGTCCGGGAATTGGTGGACGGCGGTGGCCTTCATGGTCGGCCTGACGTCGGTCCAGGTGATTGTCTCGCGCGCCTACGCGGCTGCTCCATGGCAGTTGGGTTGGGACCGCGAGGTGATGCGGGCGAGTTTCCGCTTTGGCTGGCCCCTGTTCGCGGCCGCCCTCGCCGTGGTGCTCGCCCGGCAGGGGGATCTCCTGCTGCTCGGAGTGGCCCCCGCTTGGTTCGACGCCAATTACAGCAAGGCAGACCTCGGCCGCTATGCCGTCGCGACCACGGTGGCGTTCCTTCCCCAGCGCCTTTCGCGGCAGCTGATGCGCAATGCCTTTCTCCCGTGGATGATCGCCGCCACGGCCCCCGCTGAAGTGCTGCGCCGTCGCCGCATCACGCTCGTCTCCTTTGCCCTGCTCGCGGTGGCTGTTGCCGTGGCCTCGGCGTCGGTGGCCGGGGATCTCCTCGGGTTCGTGGTGGGCGGAGCTTACGGGGAGCTTAGTCTGCTGGTCGCTGCGTTGGGCACGGCGCAGGCGGTCACTCTGCTGCGTCTTCACACCGAGGCGGTGGCCCTCGCCGCGGGGGCCACCGCGGAAGTGATGGTCGGCGACTTCGTCCGCCTCCTGTGCCTGGCCCTGGCCCTGCCGGTCGTGATGCTCGGGGCGCGGGTCGAGTGGCTCGGCGCCGTGGCCCTTGTCGGGGAACTAGCGGCCCTCGCGGCCACCGAGTCTCGCCTCAAGGGCCGCGGACTAGGCAACGGCCGGATCCGATATTCCCCGACCTTCTGGGCGCTGGGGATGGTTACGGTGGCGGGGACCTGCGCGTTGCTTGTCCCGTGGTGCGGTGGCTGGGTGGTCCTGTTAGCCTGCACCGCCGCAGCTGGGATCGGGGCCGCGGCCGTTCGTCGGCTGCAACCGGATCTTTGGGCCCAGGTCCTCCGTTTTGTGGATCTGGTACGCCGCGGCCGGCCGGATGCCCCGCCGGAGGAATCGCCCTAATCCCGTGCCGTCCGCTCCGGGCGAGAATCCTCTTCGATCTGGTAAAGGAAGAAGTTTTCTCCGCTCACGGCTCCGTGGTACGCCGCAAGCAAGGTGAGGCCAGTGGGCAGGGGCGAAGCCGCGTCCAGCGCCCGGTCGAGGATCAGCACCAAACCTTGGCCCGGTTCCCGGGGCAGGGCGCGCGCCGCCGTGATGACATCGGCATCCTCCACTGGGCCGAGCCGCTGCCGGTTCCAGATGACGTACGATCCCCAGCGGCGGACCTGGGGATAATAAATCTTTTGCTGGGTGGTCCCGGCGAGCACCGCGGAGGCCATGTAGTCTGGGTGGCCGACCAGGAGGCTCCGGTCGTGACCGTGGTGGCGAAGGTAAGCCGCAACGGCGGGCGCTTGCGAGAACGGGTGGCGGATCTCTTGTACCGCGCTGACCAGCGCCCCGGTGCAATGGAGGGCCAGCAGCAGGGTCAGACTGGGGTTGAATAGGCGCTCCCACAACCCGGGCGACGGCGGCCGACCAGCGCCCGCGGGAACTCGCTGGGCGCTCCGGTACATCCAGACGGCGACCACGAGCACGAGGAAGAAGAACCCGTGATGCCGGGCGGCGCCGGCGAACCGGAGCTGGAAGAAGGCCAGCAGGGCGGCGTTGGCCAGGCCGAAGAAAAGCAGGGCGGGCAGGTGCCGCCGCAAAGCCAACGCGACGAACCCCGTGTAAATCACGACGGCCACCCGGAGCGTGCGCTGGGGCAGTCGGAAACGATCGTCGCACACGAGCGGATGGTTCCAGAAGTCCGGCGTGGGCGCGGGCACGGGCAAATATCCTCCTGCCAAGGCGAGGGAGGCATAATA
>JBEDEF010000461.1:0-8369 GCA_041175845.1 Verrucomicrobiota bacterium | reverse complement strand
GCAGCGTGCGCTCCAACCAACCGGAGACCGCGGTCGGCCATTCCCCGAGCTCCTTGCCCGCGGCCTCCGCGAGCCCCTCGGCCAAAGCCAAACGCTGCCCCAGCGGCGCGCCCTCCAGCTTGCGGATCAAGGTCTCCACCGCCGCGGCGTTGCCCGGCCCCAGCTGCCGCACCGCGTGCCGTGCGAACTCGCCCGCGCGCGGCCCAGCAACGCCCACCCGCTCCAAATGCGCGAGGAGGAACTCGGCCGCCGCGGGCGTCGCCACCGCGATCGCCACGTCGGCCAGCCGGACCGCATCTTCGGGACGATCCGCCGCCAGCTCGATCAAACGCGCGATCGGGGCCGCGGCGACGTGCGCCTTGAGCGCCAGGCGGAGCCCGTAACCCAGCAGCGGGTCCGAGTCGGGCGCGCGGGCGAGCATCGAGAGAAGCAGGGGCGTCTGCCACGGCTGGGGTTGCCGCGCGAACACGTCGGCCACCGCCCGCCAGACGTGTCCAGGCCCCACCCGGGCGAGCAGCGTGCGGAACGGCTCGACCGCCGCCGGGCCCGGCGGCGCGCGCAGGAGCATCGCGCGCAGGCTGGCAAGCGCGGCCTCGTCATCCGCGGCGCGAGCCGCCTCGAGCGTCGCCAAAAGCGGCGCCTCCTCGGACCCGCCCAACCGCTCCCGCAATAATGTCACCGGCAGCACCGCTCCCGCCGGGAGGGGCGCGGGTGTCGCCGCGAGGGCCGCGCGCACCTCCGCCGGGGCGACGCGACCCGCCAGCTCGTTCGCAGCCAGCATCCGAAGGGCCAGATTCGGATCCCGGAGGGCGGCGACCAGCCCCGGCGCGGCAGCTTGCGCGAGGTCAGGCAACGTGGGCGACGGCACCGTGGCGGCCTCTCCCCGCCAGTACACGCGCCAGATCCGGCCGTGCGTCCGGTTCCGCGCGGGATGCGTCAGCGGCACCTCGTAGTGGCCGATGATGGGGTTGTAGAAATCCGCGATCCACAGCGCGCCATCCGGCCCCAGCACCACCTGCACCGGCCGGAAGGCGGGATCATCGCAGGTGAGGAAGTCAGCCTGCCGGACGGCCTTCGGCGTGGAGCCCTTCCACTCGAGGCGGGCGCGGTTGACGCGGCGGGTGACGGGATTGCCATTGAAGAGGTTGCCGCGGAACTCCTCCGGGAACTGCGTGGCGGCATAGAGCGCGACTCCCGCGATCGCGCTCGAGCCGTGACTGTCCTGCGTGATGGCCGGGGCGAAGCCGAGGCCGTCGTGCTGGCGGTTGATCCCCTCGTAATACCCGCCGCGCAGCAGCAGATAGACAGGTTTGGAATGCGAATCCGCGGTGTACACGTCGCCCCGGGCGTCGAACGCGAGGCCGAAGGGATTGGTCTGCCCGTGGGCCCACGGTTCCAGGCGCGAACCATCCGCGCGGAAACGGAACGTGTTGCCGCTCTCCAGCTTGGTCACGCGGCCGGAGAGGTCCCGGATCTCGCTGCGGTTCGCGAAGCCGTGGGTGGCGTAGATCCAGCCGTCCAGCCACGGCGTGAAACTGGACGCCATGCCGTGGGTGTCCTTAAACCCGAAGCCCGAATAGAGCAGTTCCCGGCGGTCGGCGCGCCCGTCGCCATCGGTGTCCTCGAGGCGCCAGATGCCGGGGATCGAGTGCACGATGACCGCCGCTCCGCGCGAACCCGGCGCCCGCGGCAGCGGGGCCACGCCCACCGGGATGTTGAGGCCATCGGCGAACACCTCCGTGCGTCCCGCGCGCCCGGTCCGGAGATCGAACGCGGAGAGCACGACCAACTGGTCGCGCGCCTGCACCTCCGGCTCCGGAGGCCGGACCAGGCCGCGAAAGGCGAGGTGGTTGTCCTCCCAGTCGCGGGTGAACTCCGCGATCGGGCGCCCGAGGGCGTCGGTCCGGGCGGGCCAGGGATAGTGCCGCGTGGTCGTCACCCACAGCCGGCCGGCCGCGTCGAAGGCGAGGTTCAGGGGCTTGCCGAGGTCCGGTTCCGCGGCGACGAGCTGGATGGCGAAGCCGGGCGGCAGGTGAAACAACGCCTGCTGCTCCGCGGCCGGACGCGGCCGCGCGTCGGGGGCATCGCCGCGCTGCGCGACCACCGGAGCGAAGCCGGCGACCACGCTGAGGATCCAGGCAAGGGTGGACAGGAAACGGCGAGGAGGCATCACGGGGCCGGTCAAGCGGGGGTCTGAGGCCCCGGAGCGAGACGTCCGCGGCGCCCGAGGTCAACGCCGTCGAGACGCCGTGCAACCCTTTGCGCGCCCCCGCGTCTGATCCCAGGACGCCGGGCTTGCCAGACCGGCGAGGATCCACCCCGCTGTTCACCATGCCTACCCCGCATCTCGTCCGCCACGCCCTCGCCAGCGTCCTTGCGGCCCTGTCCGCCATCCCCCTCCTGCGCTCCGCGGCGCCCGCGCCTGCCGTGCCCTCCGAGGAGGTTGTCACGCTGTCGCCCTTCACCGTCGCGGACAGCGACGACAAGTCCTGGCAGGCCACCACGACCCTCATCGGCAGCCGCACCAACCAGGAGCTGCTCAAGGTCCCGGTGAACGTGGACGTGATCACCTCGGAGTTCATGCGCGACCTGGGTGCGTTCAGCCTGGAGGACGCGGCGCGCTTCGTGGCCGGCGTCGACGTGACGCCCCGGCTCGAGTCGCGCAACGACGAGCGGGTCAACTACCGGGGCCTCAGCACCGGGGGCATCTCGCGCAACTTCTTCACCTGGTACGTCCCGTCGGACGCCTACAACGTCGAGCGCTACGATTTCGCCAAGGGCTCGAACTCGCTGATGTTCGGCGACTCCTCGCCGGGCGGGCAGGCCACCGTCTACACCAAGCGGGCGCGCGCGCGCAACGCGACCGAACTGTTCGCCAGCTACGGCTCCTACGAGACCTTCCGCTTCCAGCTCGATGCGAACCGCAAGCTGCACGACAAGGTCTTCCTCCGGGTCAACCTCGCCAACCGCCGGAACCGGACCTACGTCCGCGGCACGAACGACGTCTTCCGGGCCGGCCACCTCGCGCTGACCTACGAGCCCTTCAAGACCACGACCATCCGGCTCGAGGCGGAACGCGGCACCACGTACCGTATGCGCGCCGACAGCGCGCTCGCGATCAATGATGTCGCCGCCGCCGGGCGCGGGTTCAGTGCCAACAACCAGTGGTACGTGACCTCCGACGGGGAGATCATCCAGCGCACCCTGACCAACCCCCCGCTGGCCATCGACCGGAGCGGCCCGACGGGCAACCAGGTCTCCCTCCTGCAGGGCCAGACGCAGGCCGTGCGTCTCCCGAACGGCACCTTCCGTTCCTTCAGCGGCTTCGACCAGTACTCGAACATGCTGGGCGCGGTGGATTACAACAACCGCATCTTCAACGTCGCCAACGTCACCATCGAGCAGCGCATCGGGAAGCTCGCGCTGGAGTTTGCCTACAACCAGCAGTTCCAGCACGAGGACCGCAACGACAACTCCTTCGGCACCAGCCAGACGCCGCCCGTCCTGAGCGTGGACGGCGCCGGCCGGCCCTACATCGACGCGGCCTTCGGCGGCGCCGCCTTCAAGGTCTTCGGCAACGTGGTCAAGGCCGGCCGCCTCGCGGCGGTCTACCCCTTCGATTTCGGCCGCCTCGGCAAGCAGCTCCTCGTCGTCACCGCCCTCCACCAGAAGGACCTCAAGCTCTCGGAGCGCTTCGGCCTCTACAACTCCGCCGCCCCCGGACTCGCGGTCAACAACGGCATCCGGCTCCGCGCCTACCTCGACGACCCCGCCTTCGGCTCGGAGAAGTTCTTCGATCAGTTCCTCGTCCCCAACCTGCCGGTCACCGCGGACTTCAAGCCCGCCTTCTATCACAGCACAACGATCACGGGTCCGTTCGTCGACATCCGCTACGCGCGCACCCAGACGGCCTCGCTCTCCGGCGAGTACTTCAAGGGCCGGGTCAACACGCTGGTCGGCGTCAGTTGGAACGCCCTCACCCGCAAGATCCCGAAGGCGGCCGCCTACGCGACCGACGCCCGCGGGATCTTCGTGCATCCGGGGATGCCCGACGAAAATCCGGCCGCCTACGAGTACGATCCCCGGTTCAACCTCTCCGCGCAGAGCAAGATGGCCGGCCTCACGGTGGAGGCCTGGCGCGGCGAGGGCGCGCGCGTGGTCGCGATCGCCTCGCATTCGGAGTCCTTCAACTGGCAGTCGCGCCAGGTCTTCTACGGCCCGGACATCGGGCCCGTGCGCGGCAAGACCAAGGAGGTCGGGCTCCGGCTCGAGCTGC
The DNA here is from genome assembly GCA_041175845.1 of Verrucomicrobiota bacterium. Lineage (GTDB taxonomy): Bacteria > Verrucomicrobiota > Verrucomicrobiia > Opitutales > Opitutaceae > ER46. The sequence goes on along the minus strand of JBEDEF010000461.1, from coordinate 4,093 downwards.
CGCGGCGTCTCACGGCCACCGTCTCGTTCTACGACACGAAGCGGGTGAACGCCGCCTACGCCTGGAACCCCGACGTTCTGAACCTCACGCAGCTCGAGGACCTGATCAACCCGAACAACATCCTGCCGAGCGATTCCCGCTATCTGGAAGTCGTGAACGGCCTGAATAACGAACGCCGGACGGTAAACTCCAACGAGCAGTCGCGCGGCGTGGAGTTCACGCTGCAGAGCCAGCGCTGGCTGGGTCTGCAGTCGCGGGTCTCCTTCTCCGCCAACCGCGTCCGGGCGCAGGCGGACTTCTCCCGGTTCCGCGAGTACCTGACCGCCGCCGAGGAGCGTACCGCCGCCGCCAACGCGCCCGGCGGCGATCGCACCCTCGCCGAGCTGCCGGCCGTCCTCGCCAACGCCCGCAACGTGCTCACCTCGAACACGCTGACCGACGAGGTCGCCGGGCGCCGCAGCGTGCCCTACACGGGCAGCTTCGTGCTCGACTACCAGGTGCCGCGCGTCCGTGGCTTCCGCGTGGGCCTCAACGGCATCTTCACGCCGGACTACAACGTCTACATCCGCGAGGGCCAGCCCTACCGGGCCGGCGCCTCGTTCCCGCTCCACGCCTACCTGATGTACGACGTCCGGCTGCGGCAGCGTTACCAGACGACCTTCCGGCTCGGCCTCAACAACGTCTATGACGTGATGGTCGGGGACGGACGCTACCGCGTGACCGGCGCCACCTCGTTTAACACGGTCCAGAACCGCCCGAACTTCATCTACCGCTACGCCGAGCCTACGACTTGGACCTGCAGCGTCACGACGCGCCTCTGACCGGCGCGCGTCGCCTCAGGCCGGCCGGGACGAATGGGCGGCCTGAGGCGCCCGGGTAACCAGCACCTTGTCCACCCGGTGGCGGTCCATGTCGACCACCTCGCACCGCCAGCCGTTCCACTCGAAGGCCTCGCTCACCCGCGGGATGCGCCCAAGGCGGTCGAGCACGAAGCCGCCCACGGTTTCAAAGCAGTCGGCTGCCTCGCCGGGCAGCTCCGGCAACCCGAGCCGGGCCCGGAAGTCCTTCACGGTCATGCTGCCGTCCACCAGCCAGGAGCCGTCCTCACGTTGCGTCGCCTCGGGCGCGCGCCGATCCCCCGGCTCCGGCAGGTCGCCGACGATCGACTCCATCACGTCGATGAGCGTCACAAGCCCTTGTACGCTGCCGAACTCGTCCGTGACCAAGGCCTGGTGCTTGCCCGTCTTCTTGAAGGATTCCAGCAGTTGGATCGCGTTGATCGAAATGGGGACGAACAGGGGCGCCTGGAGGTGGTGGCGGATGCTGTTTGGCAATCCGGCCGCCGCATTGGCCCAGAGCGCCTTCACGCTCACCATCCCGAGCACGTTGTCCCGCGTGCCCTCGTAGACCGGGAAGAGGGAATGTCCGCTCGCGACGATCTTACGCCAGTTGACCTCGTCGGTGTCGTCGACATCCAGCCACACGATGCGGGTGCGGCGCGTCATGATCTCGGTGACCGGGCGCTCATCGAGCCTGAGCACCCCCTCGACCATCGCCCGCTCCGCCCGGTGGAAAACGCCGGCGCTGGCGCCCTGCTCGATCATGTGCGTGACCTCCTCCGCCGAGGGAGGGGCGTCGACCTCACGGCCCAAGCCGAACGTCTTCAGCACGAGGTTGGTCGAGACCGTGAGCAGCCAGACGAACGGCGAGGCGAGGCGCGCGAGCCCCGTCATCGGCCGGGCCACCAGCATCGCGCGACCCTCGGGGTTGCTCAGCGCCACCCGCTTCGGTACGAGCTCGCCGATGACCAGCGAGAAGTACGTGATGGCTCCGACGACGAGCAGGATCGCGATGGGTTCCGCGTAAGGAGCGAGCGCGGGGACGCGGGCCACCACCGGGGCCAGCTTGCCCGAGAGGGTCACGCCGCCCAAGGCCCCCGCCAGAATGCCGACCAAGGTGATGCCAATCTGCACCGTGGACAGGAAGCGCTCCGGGGCCTGGGCCAGTGCCAGAGCCGCGCGGGCGCGCGCGGAGCCCTCGTCCGCCAGCTTCTTGAGCCGGGCCTTGCGCGCGGAAACGATGGCGATCTCCGCCATTGCGAACACACCATTCGCCAGCAGCAGCAAGAACAGGATCAGGATTTCGACCAGAAAGTGCATCAGGAAGGCAGGCCCAACCCCGAACCGGACCGCCTTAGGGCCCTGCCCGTAAGCGATTTACGGAATGATCCACGACGCGAAGACATCGCGGAAGCTGGTGGGGGAACGGCGCTTGTCAAACGCGCGCCGGTGGCCTCAAGGCCGGGCGAGGAAGGCTTCCAGCCCCGCCAGATCGTCGGTGCCGATCACGTCCACGCCGGCGGCACGGAGTTCAAGCCAGGCCGCGGGGCTGTCGGGCACATTCCAGAACCGGAGCCGCCGGCCCCGCGCCTGCGCCCGGGCGACCCACTCGCCGAGGTTCCGCCGCACCTCGTCCGGCATCGGGCCCGTCCAATTCCACGGGGAGAAGGTGCGCCAGTTCTCGCTGATCCACGGAATGAGCGTCGCCGGCAGTTCGGAATCAAGATGCACGCGGCGGCCATCCATCGCCGCCCACCGCCGCGGCGCCGCGCGCAACGCCGCCTCGTCGCGGTTGCCGGACATGATGACCGTCACCGCCCGCCGGATCTCCCGCCCCTCGACGAACTCGGTCAGGATCTCCGCGTAGTCCGCGAGGGCGGCCGCGACCGCCGCGTAGGTAGGGGCCGCCGCGGACTTCACATCCACCAGCAGCACAAAGTCCGGGCGCCCCGCGTGCACCGATCCTCCCCCCGCGCGCACTCGCGCCCGGAGCGGCTCGAGGTACAGCGTCCGCAGATCGCGGCCCCGGCGGACGTCCCGCCGGTCGTGCGCGACAAGCAATTCACCGTCCACCAGCCACACGTCCGCCTCGACGCTGTCGAAGCCTCGGTCGAGGGCGTCGAGCAGCGGACGGGGATGCTCGTAATCGTTGTGCGCGTGGGCCAGCGGCGGGCGAGGCTCAGCCGCCCGCCCGTACCAGCCGAGGAGCAGGGCGAGCGCGAACACAAGACGCGGGGTCATGCCGCGAGACTGCGCGGGGCGGGACGGCGGCGGCAAGTCCGGCGCGAATTCCCTTGAGGTGGCGCCGCGCCGAAAGGAAAGCTGCGGGCCCCTCCGTGGAGCGCTGATGTCCTCCCCCGCCCTGCCGTCCCTGGCCACCCGGTTCACCCGCCGGTTCGGCACCGTGCCAACCGTCCGGGTGCGGGCGCCGGGGCGCGTGAACCTCATCGGCGAACACGTCGATTACGTCGGCGGACTGGTCCTGCCCGTCGCCATCGACCGCGCGATCCACGCCGCGGCCGCACCCAACGGTGGCAACCGGCTCCGCCTCGTCTCCGAGGCCCCGGGGATCCAGCCGGTCGAGGTGCCGCTCGACGCGCTCGCGCGCCGGACCGGTCCGGACCAATGGCTGAACTATGTGCTCGGCGTGCTCGTGCAGTACCGGGAGCGCGGCTGGACCGTGCCGGGCTTCGATGCGCTGTTTTCCGGCGACCTCCCCCTCGGCGCCGGCCTCAGCAGCAGCGCGGCGCTGGAAACCGCCACCGCCCTGCTGCTCGAGGGCCTGAGCGGGCGCGGATTGGATTCAATGGAACGGGCCCGTCTCTGCCAGCAGGCGGAACACCGGCACGCCGGCGTCCCCTGCGGCCTGATGGATCAGTTGGCGGTGGGAGCGGGCCGCGCGGGCCACGCCCTGCTCATCGACTGCCGGGACCTGCGGGTGACGCCCGTGCCGCTGCCGGCGGACTGGTCGATCGTGGTGGCGGACACCCGGGTGAAGCACGCCCTGGCCGACGGCGAATACCGCCGCCGGCGCGAGGACTGCGAGCGGGCGGCGCACCTGCTGGGCGTGGCCACGCTGCGCGCCGCGACTCCGGAGATGGTGGCGGCGCGGGCTGCCGTGCTGGGCGAACGCCTCGCGCGCCGCGCCCGGCACGCCGTCACCGAGATCGCGCGCGTTCCGGCCTTCGTGACGGCGGCGGCCGCCAGCGACGCGATGGCGGCCGGCGCCTTGCTGCGCGCCAGCCACCTTTCGC
>JBEDEF010000460.1:0-3747 GCA_041175845.1 Verrucomicrobiota bacterium | reverse complement strand
GGCGAGGGCCGAGGAACCGCCGATCCGAGAGGTAAAGCTGGCGATCTGGGCCCGAGTCTCCGCGAAGCGCGGATTCGCCTCGGAGGTATCAGGCATCTGCTGGTCGGCCGCGTACACCAGTAGTCCCTGCTCGCCGCTGAAAACCATGTCTGAGAGCTGGCCCTTTTGCAGTCGCTCCAAGGTGCCGAGGACGGCGAAGTCCAGGTCTTGCGGACGCGAGCGGAGGTCGAAGGCGGGTAGCGCCTTGGTCGTGAGGTTGAGGCCGTGGGCTTGGCCGGCTGCGGGGGCGGCTTGTTCGAGCGTGGCCCCGCTCTTGAGCCGGGTCTCGAGGTCAGTCTTCACCTTGCGGCCCAACTCGATGAATTGCTTGCGCCGTTCTCCCTCGACGTAGTCTTTGGCCACCTGGGCCTTGACCTCAGGGAAGAGCGGCTTGCGGGTGGGCAAAGACTCCCTCCACACCAGAATCTGGGCACCCATGCGGGTCGAGAGGGCGTCGGAAACGGGCCGGTCCTTACTGAGTCGGAAGGCCTCCGCGAGGGCTTCCGGGGAGCCGCCGAGCTCCGCGGGGGCGGCTTCGCGGCTGAACGGGGCCAGCGGCTTCGCGTTCAGCTGGCGGCTGGTCAAGAAGGCGGTGACTGCCTCTGGCGTACGGGACTTTGACTCAAACAGGGCGAGGGAGAGATCGCTGGCGGCCTTCTGCGCGAGCTTCACCGCGCGCTCGAAACGCAAGGTGGACTCCACTTGAGGGCGGACGGCCGCGAAGTCGGCGGCGGGATCGGCCGGCGGGGTCACGCTCGGGGCCGGAGTATCCTTCTTGGCCGGGTCGGCGGGCTTGGGGAAGCGGGAAGGGCTGGCGTCGTAGAAAGCACGGACCTCGGTCTCGGTGACGGAGACCTTGGCGAGGAAGTCGAGCGCGGGGAACTCCAGCACCGCGAGGCTAACCTGCGGCGGGATGTCGTAGCGTCCGCCCGACTGCTCGAAGAACTGGGTGAGCTCGCTGTCCGCCGGGCTGATCGTCGGCTTGAAGGCGGCGTAGTCGACCGTGGCGGTGGCCAGGGTCCATTTGGTGTCCGTGCGGAGCAGCTGGGTGCGGACGTCCCCGGGGAGGACATAGCCGGGACCGGCGAGAAGGTTCTGCACCTTCTCCACCTTCACGTCGTCGGACACCACGCGGAGGATGTCGCCCTCAGTGAGGCCGCGGGGGTTGGTCTTCAGATTGTCGCGGAAGGTCTGGTAGGACTTGGGGTCGAACTGGCCGTCGGGGCCGGCGAAGGCGCGCAGGGTTTTCAACTGCGCCGTCACTTCGGCCGTCGAGGCAGAGGGAAGGTGCCAAAGGCCGGCGAGGTGGAGGGCGGCGGCGCGTTGGAAGGCGTAGTTCTGCACTTGGTCACCATCGAGCTGGCCGAAGGCGCCGACCCGGAGGCTGGCGCTGAGGCTGGCGTCACCCATCAGCCGCTGCTGGTCGGACTGCAGGCTGAGGTTGTAGTCGAAGAACGGGCGGTCGACCATCCCGCGCTCGGCGCCGCCGATGCCCGGGGCCGCGCCGATCGTGAACACGAAGGCGATAATGACCACCCCCAGCAGCACGGCGAAGATCACACGGAAGTGGTGCTGGAAGTATTTCTGGATCCAGGAAATCATGGGCGGAAGCGGGGCAGGCTTAGGTCGGGGGGAGAGGCTGGCAAGGGCGTAATTCCGCCGCGGCCTGGGGCGCCCCCGCGGGTGACTGGGGGAAGGGGTGCGCGGCGAGCAAATCGGCCAAGGAGCGCTGAAAGAATGGCTGTTCCCCGAGGCGGCCGAGGGCCTCCTCGTACGCGTGCATCAGGGGATCGACGCACTCCAAGGCATGGCCCACGGGGTCGTCGCCCAACTGGTCGTCGAGCCGCTTGAACTCCAGTAGCGAGATCCGCTCCAACGGCCGCGCTGGCTGGAAGCGGAGTTCGTTGGCAGGCCGGCCCGGGGCGGCCCGCAGCGGATTGACCAGGCCCATCGTACCCAGGCGGTTGAGGCACTCGTTGAGGATCTGGCTGGGCACACGGAGGCGGCGGCCGAGCTGGGCGGCGGTGACCGGAGGTTCGCAGGCCTGGAAGCGGCGGCTGATGGTAAGTAGCACCGCCAAGCAGAGGCGCTCACGCATCGCTTCCGTCAGCCGGCTCCACGCCGTCTGGCTGTTGCGGAAGTGGACGTTCTGCACCGCGTAGCTGATCACACCCCCGATCAAGACATAGAGCCAGAACACGTACAGGCCGAGCACGAGCACAAGGGGCACGGCGAGCTGACCGTACAGATTCTGGGTGAGCACCACGCGCCGCACATAGAGGAAGGCCACGACGTTGTTAAGCAGCAGGAGCAGGGCGACCACCGCGCCGCCGGCGAAGGCGGCGCGCCAGAGCACGGGCGTGTTCGGCACCACGCGATACACCAGCGTCAGCATCAGGGTGAGCAGGCAGAGCGAGAACATGGGCAGGCTCCACCCGAGGGCTGCCACCAGGCGTTCGCCACCGGGAAGCCGGGCGAGGGACTCGTGGAAGACATTTACCGCCGCCCCCGCCCCCAGGAGGGCCACAGCGGCGAAAAATAGGACCGCGCCCAGGGTCAGGATGGTCCAGTAGAATACCACCCGCATCAGCAGCGAGCGGCCCTGGTTGATGCCCCAGAGGTCGTTGAAGGCGTCCTCGATCGATTTGAACATCATCAGGACGATGAAGATGAGGGTGAGCGCCCCGAAGGCCCCCCCGTAGCCGCTGCGGGCACTCTGCACGAAGCCGTCCACGATCTGCCGTAACTCCGGGTTCACCTCGCCCGCTGACCCGCTGGTCCCGCCCTCGCTCGGTAGCGACTGCAGCTGGGGCGCCGCAGAGGCGAGCAGGGTGCTGATGTGGTGGGTGAGCAGCTGGTTATCCTGTTTCCCCAGCGCGAACCCACCGGCGAGGACGGCAATTGCCACGAGGGGCCCGAGGCTGAGCAGGGAGGTGAAGCTGAGGGCGGCTGCCCGGCTGACCACCCGGGTTTCCTGGAACACCGTCACGGTGATGGAGATGACCCGCAGTGCGGCCAGCCCCCTTCCTCGGAAGGAGCGGTCGCTCAGGGTGGCCGGCTGCCAGATCTCGGTGTGCCAGAGTTGGGCGAGGCGGTCGAGCCAAGCGGGACGTTCCCGCCTTTCGGCGCGTGGTACGGGCGGAGCCTGCGGGGGCGGGTTCACAGGGTAGGGCGGTTCAACTTGGCAACTGCAGCCAGGCCGCAAGCCCGTAACCGAGGGTAGCCGCCGCCGCGGCGGTGCTGGCGGCGAGCGGGCGGTAACACAAGGTGCACGCGAACAAACCAGCTGCACCCACGGTCATCGCCGCGCCGGCGCCCGTGGCCTCCGCCTGTTGCAGTAGCAGGCCCGCGTAGCCCAGCCCGAACGCGGCGCGGAAGCGCAGAAAAGGGTATGGCCCCGTCGCGCCGGTCGCGAGCAGTGCCGCCAGGACGACATCTACCGGCACCAGCAGCAGTCCGGGGTGGGCGAGGAGGGCCTCCAGGGGGTCGGTCGGAAGCGGATGGGCGGCGAGCGGAGCCAGTCCCGATCCGGCGGCGAGCAGCAGTCCGGCCAGGGCTCCCCGGCGGCCGAGGGTCGCGGCGCGTACGAGCTGGGCCGAGCCCGCTTCGGCGGCGCGGCTTGACTCGGCGAGGATCTCGGTGATCGCGGGAACGGCTGGGGTCGCCGGCGCGGGCGCGGGTGTCGCGGCCTCCGCCGAAGGTCTGGTT
>JBEDEF010000459.1:0-6445 GCA_041175845.1 Verrucomicrobiota bacterium | reverse complement strand
GAGCGAGTCCCTGCCCACGGGTCTCAACCCTCTTTGCGGCCCCAGCCGTAGACCCAGAAATCCAGCCGGCCGGCGACTTTCACGTCCGCAAACCCCGCCCGCCGCAAGAACGTCTCGATCTCCGGCTGCGTCGAGCACTTGGAGATTTGGGCTGGGCGTTGGCCGGGCGGGAAGCGCAGCCGGCTCTCCTCGAACACCGCCCAGCCGGCGGGGGAAGCGAGATCCACGTTGTCGCAATAAAAGCGCCCGCCCGGCCGCAGGATGCGTTTCGCCTCGAGGATGTAGTTGTAACGGTCCCATTCCTCGAGGTGCATGAAGACCACGGTGGTGTAGACCACGTCGACCGAGGCATCCGGGATCGGGCGTAAGTCATAGCCCGAGACCTCCTGCAGCCGAATGTTCGGCAGACCCAGGAGCCGGCGGGAGGCGATGCGCAGCATGTTCGCGGAGACGTCGCAGCCGATCCATTCGCGCACGAAAGGGGACAGGACCCGGCCCACGCGGCCAACGCCGCAGCCGATCTCGAGGAACACGTCTTCTGGCCGGATGCCGACGGTGGCGCGCAGGATGTCGAGCGTATCCTCCGCGTCGGCGTGGAACTTGTCCTCGTCGGTGTAGCCGGAAACCACCAGGTACGCGTCGGTCTTGGAGCCCGAGAGGGAATTCCAGACCGCCTTGTAGTCGCCGCGCAGGGAGCTCATCGCGGGCGAGCCAACGGCAGCACCAGGAGCCCGTCAAGGGCCCGGCCAGATCGGCCTTCACCGCCGCCCGGTTTTCCGCCTCACTCCCTCCGTGCGCATTCTCATCTCCGGCATCTGCGGCTTTGTGGGCACCACCCTCGCCCGCGCCTTCGTGGAGCGCGGGGCTGGCCATACTGTGAGCGGGCTGGACAACTTCATCCGCCCCGGCAGCGAGGCGAACCGGGAGGCCCTGCGCCGCCTCGGGGTGAAGCTCTTCCACGGCGACCTGCGCGCGGCCAGCGACCTGGAGCCGCTGCCCGCCGCAGACTGGGTGATCGACGCCGCGGCCAACCCGAGCGTCCTCGCCGGAGTCGACGGGCGCACCAGCTCGCGGCAGTTGGTGGAGCACAACCTCGGCGGCACGGTGAACCTGCTCGAGTACTGCAAGGCGCACCGCGCGGGCTTCGTCTTGCTCAGCACCAGCCGTGTCTACGGAATCACGCCCCTCACCCAGCTGCCGCTGATCGAGCGCGACGGCGCCTTCGCCCTCGCGCCCGCTGCCGTCGGTCGTGGGCTGGGGCCGTGGTGGGAAAGTCCTCCGTGATCCCGCCCGGCCCCGCTCTCACTCTACGGCGCCACCAAGCTTGCCAGCGAGGCGCTGGCCCTCGAATACGGCGAGGCTTTCGGGCTGCCCGTCTTCATCAACCGTTGCGGTGTGCTCGCGGGTGCCGGCCAGTTCGGCCGGGCGGACCAGGGGATCTTCTCCTACTGGATCCACTCCTGGCGCCAGCGCCGTCCGCTACGCTACCTCGGCTTTGCGGGTCAGGGGCACCAGACGCGCGATTGCCTCCACCCCCGCGACCTCCTGCCCGCGCTGGAACGGCAGTTCGCCGCTCCTGCGCTCCCGGCGGCCGATCGCATCGCCAATTTCTCCGGCGGGATCGCCTCCGCCTGCTCCCTGCGCCAGCTGAGTGATTGGTGCCGGGACCGCTTCGGCGATCACGTCGTGACCGCCGATCCCGCGCCCCGCGCCTTCGATCTCCCCTGGCTGGTGCTCGACGCAGCCAAGGCCCGTCGACTCTGGGACTGGGCGCCCGCCACCTCCCGGGAGGAGATCTGCGCCGAGATCGCCGCCCACGCTGAAACTCATCCGGACTGGCTCGAGCTTTCCGCGCCGCTTTGAGCCTGCCGCATGACGCCACCCGCTCCCCTTTCCCTCCTCTCCGTCGTCATCCCCGCGCGGGACGAGGAGGAATCGCTGCCCGCCACCCTCCGCGCGATCGCGGATACGTTCGTTCGGGCAGGCGTCCCGCACGAGATCGTCGTGGTCGATGATGGGAGCAAGGACCAGACGTGGGCAGTGCTGGGGGAACTCCAGCGCGAGATCCCCACGCTGGCGCCCACGCGCAACGCCAGCGGTGCGCACGGATTCGGCCGGGCGGTCGTGTGGGGCCTCGACCACAGCCGGGGCGACGCCGTCGTGATCATGATGGCGGATGCCTCGGACGACCCCGCCGACGCCGTGAAGTACTGGCACTTGCTGGCCGCGGGCCACGACTGCGCGTTCGGCAGTCGCTTTGTTAGCGGCGGGCGAGTCATCGACTACCCGCGGGTGAAGCTGCTGGTCAACCGGATCGCCAACCTGCTGGTGCGGATCGCGTTCCGCCTGCCGCTGAACGACACCACCAACGCCTTCAAGGCCTACCGCCGCACGGTCATCGACGGCTGCCGCCCGTTCTTGGCACCGCACTTCAACCTCACCGTGGAATTGCCGCTCAAGGCGATTGTTCGCGGCTACAGTTACGCGATCACTCCAATCTCCTGGCGTAACCGCAAATACGGCGTCGCCAAGTTGAAGATCAAGGAGATGGGCAGCCGCTACTTTTTTATCTGCGCCTACGTGTGGCTGGAGAAGTACTTCAGCCGCGGCGATTATCGCCGGAAGTGAATCGTGCCCGCGCTACGTAGTGGCCGCGCGAAGCACGGGAGGAGTGCCGACGGGAAAAGCCTTGTCGGCCCACCCGCCCCCGAGCCTTTATTGCAATCCCTTTTCAACCTGGATTCGCGCCCTTGCCGATGCTTCCCCTCTCCTCCCCGAAACTGATTCCCAGCGGCCCGGCGACTGGACCGGAGGTACGCACGTGAATGTCATCCGCGGCGAGATCGAGGGTCCGCTGATCCTCGAGCCTAAGGTGTTCGGCGACGCCCGGGGATTCTTCGTCGAATCCTACAATCGGGAACGCTATCGCCAGGCCGGGATCACCGCGGAGTTCGTGCAGGATAACTTCTCGTTCTCCGGTCGCGGCACGCTGCGCGGGATGCACGCGCAGAACCCTTCGCCGCAGGGCAAGCTGGTCTCGGTCTGGCAAGGCGAAGTGTGGGATGTCGCGGTCGACCTGCGGCGCGGCTCCCCCACTTTCGGCCGCTGGATGGGCGTCACGCTCTCCGCCGAAAACAAGCGTCAATTCTGGGTCCCGGCCGGCTTCGCCCACGGCTTCGTCGTGACCGGCGAGCACGCACTCTTCCATTACAAGTGCACGGCGCTTTACGCGCCGCAGGATGAAATCGGTTTTCGCTGGGACGATCCGGCGGTAGGCATCCCGTGGCCCGTGACCACGCCCCTGCTGTCGGCCCGCGACGCGCGCGCCCCGCTACTGCGGGACCTGCCGCCGGAAAAGTTGTTCTGAACGCGATGCCCCGGAAACGCCTTCTTCTCTTCGGTGAGCACGGCCAGGTGGCCTGGGAACTCCGCCGCACCCTCGCGCCAATGGTCGACCTGACCTGCGTCGGCCGGACCGGGGCCGACCTCGCGGATCCGACGGCGATCCGCCGGGTGATCGCCGACGCCGCGCCCGACGTGATCGTGAACGCCGCCGCCTACACCGCGGTGGACAAGGCGGAGACCGAGACGGTGCTCGCCACCCGGATCAACGCCGACGCACCCGGCGTGATGGCCGCCGAGGCCGCCCGCCGCGGCGCCCTGCTGGTGCATTATTCCACCGACTACGTCTTCGCCGGCAACCAGGCCACTCCCTATACCGAGGACGATCCGACCGGTCCGCTCGGCGCCTACGGACGCACCAAGCTCGCGGGGGAGCAGGCGGTACGCGCCGCCGGCGGCAGTCATCTCATCTTCCGCCTCTGCTGGGTCTACGGGAACCGCGGTGCCAATTTTCTCCTTACGATGCAGCGCCTGGCCCGCGAGCGAGACGAGGTCCGCGTCGTCGCCGACCAGCACGGCTGTCCCACCTGGTCGCGGATGATCGCCGAGGCGACCGCGCATGCGCTCCGCTGCCTGCACACGCCGGAGGATGCCCGCGCCGTCACGGGCACCTACCACCTCTGCGCCTCCGGCCGGACGACCTGGCACGAATTCGCCCGCGCGATCATCGAGGCCGTGCCGGCGGACCGCCGCCGGTGCCGCGAGGTCCGCGCCATCACCACCGCCGAGTATCCCACGCCCGCGCGCCGGCCCGCCTACTCGGTCCTCGACACCACCAAGCTCGAACGCGTCTTCGGCCTGCGCCTGCCCGACTGGCGGGAGAGCCTGCACCAGCTGCTGGAGGCCTGAGCCTACTCCCCTCCCACTTCGCATATGAACCTCCTCGTCACCGGCGGCTGCGGCTTCATCGGCAGCAATTTCATCCGGCAGCGTCTCCTCGAGGCCGGGTCGCCGCTCCGGCGCCTGATCAACCTCGACGCCCTCACCTACGCCGGCAACCCCGCCAACCTCGCCGACCTCGCGGGGGATCCGCGCTACACCTTCGCGCACGGCGACATCGGTGACGCCGCCCTCGTGGCACGCCTGCTGGCCGAGCACGACATCGATGCAGTGGTGAACTTCGCCGCCGAGTCGCACGTCGACCGCTCGATCGATTCGCCGGAGCCGTTCGTGCAGACCAACGTCGTCGGCACCCTCCGCCTGCTCAACGCCGCCCGGCAGCACTGGGCACGCCTGCCCGAGCCGCGCCGCGCCGCCTTCCGGTTCCTCCACGTCTCCACCGACGAGGTCTACGGCACACTCGCGCCCGCGGATCCCGCGTTCACCGAGGAGACTCCGTTCGCTCCCAACTCCCCCTACGCCGCCTCCAAGGCCGCTAGCGATCATCTCGTCCGCAGCTACCAGCACACCTTTAAGCTCCCGACGCTGACGACCAACTGCTCGAACAACTACGGGCCCTATCACTTCCCGGAAAAGTTGATCCCCCTGATGATCCTCAACGCCCTCGAGGGGAAACCGCTCCCCGTTTACGGCGACGGCCAGCAGATCCGCGACTGGCTCTACGTCGAGGACCACGCGGCGGCGATCTGGCTGGTGCTGCAGCGCGGCCGCACCGGCGAGACCTACAACATCGGCGGCCTGAACGAGAAGCCCAACCTGGAGATCGTGCGCACCATCTGCACCCTCCTCGACCGCAAATCGCCGCGGGCCGACGGCCGCTCCTACGCGGAGCAGATCACCTACGTGGCCGACCGCCCAGGTCACGACCGCCGCTACGCGATCAACTGCGCCAAGCTGCAGCGCGAGCTGGGCTGGGCTCCCCGGGAGTCCTTCGCGACGGGCATCGAGAAGACGGTCGACTGGTACCTGACCCACCGCGGCTGGGCCGCCGACATCACCGCCAACCGCTACGCGCGCGAGCGTCTCGGCGCGAAGTCCTGATTCCCACTTCCCGCCTTCCCGATGAGCCCGGTTCCATCTTCCTCCCGCCCGACCTCCACTTCCCGCAAGGGCATCGTCCTCGCCGGCGGTTCCGGCACCCGCCTCTACCCGCTCACCGTCGCGGTCTCCAAGCAACTGATGCCGGTGTACGACAAGCCGATGGTCTACTACCCGCTGTCGGTGCTGATGCTGGCGGGCATCCGCGAGATCCTGATCATCTCGACGCCCGCCGACCTGCCGCTCTTCCGCCGCCTACTCGGCGACGGCTCCGCCTTCGGGGTGCGGTTCGCTTACGCCGAACAGGCGCGACCCGAGGGGCTTGCGCAGGCCTTCCACATCGCGGCGGACACCGGCTTCCTCCGGGACGAGCCCGCCGCCCTCGTGCTCGGTGACAACCTGTTCTACGGCCACGACCTCGTTAAGTCCCTGGAGCGCGCCGCCGCCCGCCGCGAGGGCGCCACGATTTTCGGCTACCACGTGGCCGATCCCCGCAGCTATGGCGTGGTGGAATTCGCTCCGGACGGCCGCGTCGTCTCCCTCGAGGAAAAGCCGGCGCAGCCCAAATCGAACTACGCCATTCCCGGGATCTATTTCTACGACGCGGAGGTGGTGGCGCGCGCGCGCAGCCTCCGGCCCTCGGCCCGCGGCGAACTCGAGATCACCGACCTCAACCGCCTCTACCTCGAGGCAGGGCGTCTGCACGTCGAGCTCCTCGGGCGCGGTACCGCCTGGCTCGACACCGGGACCCACGACTCGCTGCTTGAGGCGGGCCAGTTCGTCTCCGTGATCGAAAACCGTCAGGGCCTGAAGATCGCCTGCCTCGAGGAGATCGCCTGGCGCCAAGGCTGGATCGACCGCGCCACGCTCGAGGCCAACGTAACCCGGCTCGGCAAATCCTCCTACGGCGCCTACCTGCGCCGGGTGGTGCTGGGCGCCTAAATGCCAGCCTTGTCAGGAATATGGGGTTGAGCACCGTCCCGGGGGCCGGGATACCTCCCCGACCCCGCACGGTTGATGCGCCTCCTCCCCTGCAGTTCCGCGGCCAAGCCGGGGGGAAACGTGGCGTGAAGGCTGGCCAGCATCGCCTGCGTGAGCCCGAGAC
>JBEDEF010000458.1:0-2766 GCA_041175845.1 Verrucomicrobiota bacterium | reverse complement strand
CCCAGTCGCCAAGGTCGACGGATGGCCTCGCGGCTGACCCGCATCCTCTCCGACCTACACTACGGTGACCACGCTGGCCGGCTGCGGCAGCTCGAGGAACTTGCCCCCCTGCTCGAGGGGGTCGACCACCTGGTGCTGAACGGCGATTCCGTGGACACCCGACCCTCCGCCCATCCAGCCCACACCCACCGCTGCCGCACGGAACTGCTCACTTTCTGCGCGGCTCGCGTCGCTCGCCTGACGCTGATCACGGGTAACCACGATCCCGATCTTTCCCCGTGTCACCACCTCGACCTGGCCGGCGGCGAGGTCTTTGTGGTGCACGGGGACATCCTCTATCCCAGCCTCGTGCCCTGGAGTCGCGATGCGCCCGTGGTGCGCCGCCGGCTGCGGGAGGAATTCCGGCGCGCGGCACCGGACTCCCGCGGCAGCCTTGCCGGCCGCGCGGCCGCCTTTCGCCGCGTGTCCGCCTCCCTCCCGCAGCGCCATCCGGCCGGAGCCCCCGCGTGGCGGGCCCGACTGAGTTGTCTCGCTGACACCATCTGGCCCCCGCATCGGGCGGCGCTCATCCTGCACTCGTGGCTGGTCCTGCCCGCCCGCGCCGCGCGCCTCGGCAGCCGGCACCGGCCCAGGGCCCGCTTCATCGTGACCGGCCATACCCATTATCCAGGCTGCTGGCGGCCCCGGAACGGACCCGTGGTCATCAATACCGGCTCCTTCACCCGCCCCTTGGGGGCGCTAACCGTCGAGTTACGGGACGGCGCGATGCGGGTGCTAACCGTCGAGCGGCGGCGCTCACACTACCACCCCGGCGGTCTGCGCGCGGAGTTTGCGCTCGCCGACCCGGCTCGTTTGCCGGAGAGGTGAGGGATGGGTATGGAGTTCGGCTGGTGGAACCGGGATCCCGCAACCGGCAAGTACGAGGTCAAGGCCCTCGTGCACGGCGGGAACATCGAGTGGCGCCGCCACCAGGGCCACCACTCGTCGTGGGAACCCCACGAGCCCAGCGAGGACGACCGCGCGCGACTTGTCGCGGAGGCTGAGCGGCGGCTGCCAAGGCGACTCATCACCCAGCGTCAATTCGAAGAGATCCGGCAGCTTAGCAGCCAGTCCGGCCCGGGCCGGATCTCCGGCCGGCGCCACCGGCCCTCGCCCGACCTCTGAGTTGACCCGCGAACCGGGGTCAGGTCGCCCTCGGCACCGGCCCGTGACCGGCGCGTGCTGGCGGCGCGATGCTCGCCACCCTGCTTTCCGCCGCCCTTCAGGGCATCTCCGCCGAGACCGTCACCGTCGAGGTCAACAGCAACGAGGTGGGCGACCCCAAGCTTATCCTCGTGGGCTTGCCTGACGCCGCGGTAAAGGAGTCCGACGACCGGGTGCTTTCCGCCCTCAGCAACAGCGGGTTCCGCATCCCCCGGACCCGCACGACGATCAACCTCGCGCCCGGCAACCTGCGCAAGGAGGGGCCGTGTTACGACCTGCCCATCGCGCTGGGGATCCTGCTCGCGACCCAGCAGCTCCACGCCGCGGAAATCGATCCCTGGCTCATCGCAGGGGAGCTGAGCCTGTCCGGGGCCACGCGCCCGGTGCGGGGCGCACTCGCGATGGCGCGGTTGGCCCGGCGCCTCGGCAAACGGGGGCTGCTCCTGCCCGGCACGTCCGCGGAGGAAGCCGCCCTGGTGGAGGGACTGGAAGTGTACCGCCTGGACTCGCTCGATGCCGCCGCCCGCTTCCTCGCCGGCAGCTTGCAGCTCGACCCGCTGCCGAGGCGGGCCACTCCCGCGCCACCGGTGCCCGTCGGCGGACCCGACTTCTCCGAGGTGAAGGGCCAACCCGCGCTCCGCCGCGCCGTCGAAGTAGCGGTCGCGGGCGGGCATAACCTCCTGATCATGGGCCCACCGGGCTCCGGCAAGTCGATGGTGGCAAAGCGGATCCCCTCGCTCATGCCCACGCCGACGACGGAGGAAGCGCTGGAGATCCTGAGCATCCACTCCGCCGCGGGCCGCACCCTGCAGGGGGAGGCCGCGGGCCGGGCCCGACCGTTTCGCTCACCGCACCACACGGTGTCAGACGTCGCCCTGCTGGGCGGAGGGACCGTCCCGGGCCCGGGCGAAATCTCCCTCGCCCATCTGGGCGTGCTGTTCCTGGACGAGCTCCCCGAATTCAAGCGCTCCGCCCTGGAGGTGCTACGCCAGCCCCTCGAGGACGGCGAGGTCACCATCTCCCGCAGCGCGGGCAAGGTCACCCTGCCCTGCTCCTTCATGCTCGTCGCGGCGATGAACCCCTGCCCCTGCGGCCACCTCGGGGACCGGCACCGCGAGTGCCGCTGCTCCCCGGCGCAGATCCAGCGTTACCGCGCCCGGATCTCCGGCCCGCTGCTGGATCGCATCGACCTGCACGTGGAGGCGCCCGCCCTCAGCGTCGCCGAGCTGCGCGCGGATCGTCCGGCCGAAGCCTCGGCCAGCATCCGCGCCCGGATCCAGGCCGCGCGCGCCCGGCAGCACGCCCGGCTGGCCGGATCGGCCACCACCGCCATCAACGCCCGGATGTCCCACGCCCAAATCCGCCGCGACTGCGCGCTGCCGGCCGCCCTCGGGGATCTCCTCCAGCAGGCGATGGAACGGCTCGCCCTGTCCGCCCGCGCCTACGACCGGATCCTGAAGGTGGCGCGCACGATCGCCGACCTCGACGCCAGCTCGGCCATCGGCGAACGCCACCTGCTGGAGGCGATCCATTACCGGAACCTCGACCGCTGCCCGGCCTCCT
>JBEDEF010000457.1:0-2777 GCA_041175845.1 Verrucomicrobiota bacterium | reverse complement strand
GCCCCGCCGCCCGCACCCCCATCGCCCGCACCCAGAGCTGCTCGCCGGGATCCACGATCACGTCGGGAATCGGCAACACGTCCGGACATTGCAGCGCGCGCGACACCGCCAGGAAGTGCGTGAAGCCGGGCCGGCCCGCCGTGAGCGACCCCGGGGGCCGCCGGCAGACGATCTTGTGGAACAACAGGGTCGCCCTCGCGGCCTCCGCCGCGCGCAGCACCAACGCCGCCTTGTCGATCCACGTGCCGTCGCGCTTGATGTCCGATTGGAAGAAGAGCGCCGCCCCCTCGGCCGGCGCCGCCTCCACCGCCAGCCTCGCCGCCTCCAGGAACCACGTCCGCCAGGCCGGCAAGGCGAGGCCGACCTCCGAGACGTCCGGCAAGGAGGTGATCACACAGGCGCCGGGGATCGTCCCCCGTTCCCGCAGCCACGGGATCGCATCCGCGCACACCACCTCCCGCTTCGGTCCATCGGTCATCCCGGCAGTGCACGTTTCGGGACGCACCGAGGCAAAGCTATCCGCCGGCCGCTCAAACGCACCGGAGGGTGAAGGCGCGAGCCTCTGACAGCCAGGGGTGGCGGCCCGGTCCTTACCCTGCGCTCAAACCAGCGTCAGCGGGTGCACCTCATTGGTTCCAGGGCTGCTTGACTCGCGACTCCGTGAAGCGCCGGGGTGCGTCCCCGTGCGGGTTGGGGCCGGGGATCTCAGCGGGGATGGAGCGGATCCACGCGTGGAGTTGCGCGCTCATCCGCGCGGCCCGCGCGGGCTCGGCGGCGGTCCGGTCATCCACCTCGCCCAAGTCCGCGCCGAGGTGGAACAGTTCCAGCCGGCGTCCCGGGCGGTAGTGCAGATCATCGGTGAAGGAATCCCCAAAGTGCTCGATCAGCTTCCACTCACCTTCGCGCACGACCGCGCAGGGCGTCGCAGCCCAGCGCAGGTCGTAAAGGGGAAGGTACCAATACAGGGCGCGGGCCGGCAGCGTTCCCCCCGCCAGAGCCGGCCGCAGGTCGATGCCGTCCACCACATACCCGGCGGGCGCACGCGTCCCAGCGGCGGCCAGCAGCGTGGGGAGCCAGTCAATGACGTGGATGGGCTCGGCGCTGACGTGGCCGGCGCGGGCGATGCCCGGCCAGCGGACGATGCAGGGCACGCGGATGCCCCCCTCGTAGGGCGTGCCCTTGCCGGAGCGCAGCGGGGCCTGGTCGTACTCCTGCAGGCGCACCCGTAGCGGGACCGAACCATCGGCGGGATCACCACTCATCGCGGGCGGACCCCAGCTGGTGTCGACGCCGCCATTGTCGCTGGTGAAGACCACCAACGTCTGCTCCCGCTGGCCCTGCGCATCGAGGCCGGCGAGCAGGCGGCCGACCGAATGGTCGAGGTGTTCGAGGGCCGCGAGGTAGGTCGCATTGTGGAAACCGGATTCGGGGGCCCCCGCCGCGCGGTGCTTCGCGATCAGGTCGGCCGGGGCCGAGACCTTGCCATGGAGAGTATGATGCGCGAGATAAGCGAACCAGGGGCGCTCCCGGTGGCGCGAGATGAAGCCCAGCGTCTCGGTCGTGAGATGATCCACCCACTTGTCGCCATCGTTCTGCGTGCCGGGCCCGCGCGGCGCCACGAAGTCGAAGCCGTAGGCGGGGCCGGCTTCGGGCCGGAGTGAGGTGTAGTCCCCTTCGGCCCCGGTGGTAAGGTGCCATTTGCCCGCGATGGCCGTGGCGTAGCCGGCCGCGCGCAGGCCCTTGGCGAGGTTGAAGGCGTCGCGTGGGAACTGCTCGCGAAACGCCGGCTCGCGGACCGGCGCCCAGGGCGAGCCATACCAGGGGATAACATGCCACATCCCATTCCGCGCACTGTGCTGCCCGCTCAGCAGCGCCGCCCGCGTGGGCGTGCACTGCGGCATCACGTAGGCGTCGGTGAAGCGCACGCCGTCGCGCGCGAGCGTATCGAGATGTGGCGTCGGGACGTGCCGGCCCCCGTAGCACGAGAGCGAGGCCCAGCCCTGATCATCGGTGAGAATGAAAAGGATGTTGGGCGGGCGCGGCGCCGCCGGCGGAGCCGCGGATATCAGCAGGGCCGGCAGCGCGAGAAGGAGGAGTTGCAGAGAGCGCGGAAACCAGCACATGCCTCACGCTGCCACCGCCCGGCCCAGGTTGTCACGCCCGGCTCAGCCGCCCGCCGCGGACTCCGCCAGCAGCGCCAGCAGGTCCAGCGACTCCCGCCAGCCGAGCTCGCAGGCCGCGAGGGGAATCACCTCCGGAATGCCCACCTGCACGGCCCGTAATTCCGTCCCGCTCGCCACCGCCCGGAGCGTCACGGTGGTCTCCAGCTCCCCCGGCAGCGCCGGATCGTCGAAGCGAGCAGTGTAGCGCAGGCGCACCCCGGGAACGAGCTCCCGGTACTCGCCGCCGAAGGAATGCGCGTCCCCCGTGGCCAGGTGGATGAACGTCATCCGGTAGCGTCCGCCCACCCGCGCGTCCATCGCCTCCACCCGCGCCGCGAAGCCGTGGGGCGGCAGCCACTTCGCCCACGCCTCCGGCAGCACGAAGGCGCGATAGACGTGTTCCGGCGTAGCGCTGATGGTCCGGTGGATTTCGAGGGTCTGCACAGGCATGGCAGGAGCCCGCAAGCGTCTCGCGCTCGGCCCCGGGGGTCGACGCGATAAATTCCGCGGGTTGGCTCCCGCGCCAACCCCGCCCTGCCCGGCCGCCCCCCTGAGGTCCCGGGTGCCGGCACGCCACGGCGCCTCCACGCCGCTGGCGCCTCGGGTCGCTCCGGC
>JBEDEF010000456.1:0-2556 GCA_041175845.1 Verrucomicrobiota bacterium | reverse complement strand
CCTTTGCCGCACTGGTGGCCCGCCTCGCCCAGCATGCCCTCATCGAGCCGTACCGGCCCAACGAGGACCGCCGGGCCTATGATCTCGAGTGGTGCGCGTTCTTCCTGCAGGAGCAGGTGCTGGCCGAGGGCATCGAGGTGCTGCTGCACACGCGGGTCATCGGTGCGGTGGCGGAGGCGGGGCGCGTGACGGAGGTCACCCTGTCGTCGGCCGGGGGGCTGCACCGGGTGCGGCCGCGCTTCGTGATTGATGCCAGCGGCGCGTGCGTCGTGCCGCTGCTGGCGGGGTTTCCGGTGGTGCACGAGGGCGCCAACCGCCAACTGCCGATGAGCCTCTATTTCACCCTGTGGGACACGGGGCGCAAGGTGACGCCGGTGCTGCCCGAGGGTTGTCCGCGGTGGGTGGACGACCGGGCGATCCCGATGACCAGCCTGCACCGGTTTCCGTCCGGCAAGGTGGAGGTCAAGATGAAGGTCGTCGGCTTCGATGCCGCCGACGGGCGGAGCCGTTCCGCGGCGGAGATGTTCGCGCGCCGGCAGATGCACGGCCTGATCCACTATCTCCAGACGGTGGGTTACCGCGGCCGGCGGCTCGATACCCACGTGCTGGCCTCGGTGTCGCGGGCCATCGGGGTCCGGGAGGAGCGCCGGATCATCGGGGAGCATGTGTTGACGGAGGCCGAGGCGCGCCGGGGCGCGGTCTTTCCCGATGCGGTGGCGGTGAACACCTACCACATCGATTTCCACTGGCCGGACCGGGCGGAGCGGGCGGGCACCGGCATCACGGACATGCTGGATCCGCACCACCTGCCGCTGCGGATGATGATCCCGCGGGGGGCGCGCAACCTGCTGGTGCCGGGGCGGGGCGCCTCGGCGGACCAGACCGCGATGAGTGCCTTCCGGGTCATGGCGGTGGTCGCGCAGCTGGGATTCGCCGCCGGTCACGCCGTGCGGCAAATGTTGGCGCGCGGCACGGACCTCACGAGCGTGGACGTCTCCGCCCTGCAGGCGGTGCTGGAGGCGGAGGGGCAATCACTCGACCTGTCCGATTACGGGGACTACCTGCGGGCGGACCGTCTGGTCGACGAGCCGATCGCCGGACCGGCCCCGCGGGGGCGCGTGGGCGGGCTGCGGATCGCACGGCTGCGGAATGCGGCGTTCCGGGTGACGTGGGGGGACGACGACGGGCCGCAGGTGCGCGAGCGCCGGGAAGGCGCGTGGAGCGTGGCGGCGAAACCCGGGCGGGGCGACGAAGGGGCCGGCTCCGGTCCGCCCGTGCAACTGGACGATGGGTCCTGGGTGCGGGTGGCGGTCGAGGCCGGGCGGCTGCGGGTCTGGCTGGCCCCGGATCCAGCCGAGGATTGGACGGCGGGGGCGGAGCTGGCGCGCGGAGTGGCGGCGGTGGCCCCCGGACTGGTGGCGACGCGCACCGGACTGGCCATCGTCTACGCCACGGCGGCGGAGGTCCGTTTCTGGCACGGCTCCATCGAACGGCTGCAGGGTGAGACGGTCGTTCCTTCGGCGCAACGGCTGGACGCCCCCCCGGAGGAGGTGGTGGCGCCCGCCCTTGCGGGTTCCTGAGGCCCGCCACCGCGCAGGGTATCGCCTCGCATCCACCGGCCCCATGCCTACCCCGACGGACCGCGAACGGATTCTCGCCGCCCTCGGGGCGTGGCTCGAGGCCCCGCCGGACCTCCCGGTGCGCCGCGTGCTGGCGGGGCAGCGTCCGGCGCAGGAACAGCCCGCCTACTTTATGGAGGCTCCCCGTCTCATCGTGGGTCTCTCGGGCCGGGGGCGATTCCTCACGGTGGAGGGCGACCGCGAGGTGATCGTCGAGCTGGAACGGGGGCAGGTCCTCTTCCTCGCACCCTACACCTGGATCTGCCCGGTGCCCCGCCGATCCTACCGTTCCCTTGGCGTCGTGCTGCGGCCGGACTCCACGCGCCTGACGATCCACGCGCGCCAGGGCATGGCGCGCGATGGGACGATTGCGGGCCGCTATGTCGCGCAGTGGCACACGCCGACTTCCCTCGGGGCCAAGGGCGAGCATCTGCTGCAGCTCCTCCGGGCGGAGCCCAATCCCCGGCTCGGGGAACGGGGATTCGCGCTGCTGGCGGAACTCCTCCTCGGGGAGCTGGCGCACCTCGTGACGCATGCGCCCGAGCACAGCCGCGGCAGCCACGCCGTGCTTTGGCAGTCCGTCTGCGACTACCTTTCCGAGCACTGGTCCGACCCGCAGCTCAGCCGGAAGGGCGTGGCCGCCTTCTTCCGGCGGCATCCCAACCATTTCTCGCGCTTCTTCCACGCGCACGCGAAGTGCAACTTCCGCGCCTACCTCAACGGCATCCGCCTCGAGCGCAGCCTGCACCTGCTCCGCGACCTCCGCTACAACGTCACGGACGTCGCCGTCCGCTGCGGCTTCACCGAGGTCCAGTACTTCATCCGCTGCTTTCGGCGGCGGTTCGGCCTGACGCCGGGCGAGTACCGTCGCCGCGAGGACTGAACGCGCGCCGTGGCTCCTGACTTTCCACCCCGTACCATGTCATCCCCCCTCACC